>CAZSUR010000035.1:0-7581 GCA_964610075.1 uncultured Lachnospiraceae bacterium | reverse complement strand
TGCGACCGGCCCCAAGCACTTTGACGGAACGCTTACACGCGCTAAGTTCAACGAGCTCACGGCTGACCTCGTCGAAGCTACCATGGCTCCGACAAAGCAGGTGCTCTCCGACGCCGGACTTACACCTTCTCAGGTAGACAGAGTTCTGCTTGTCGGCGGATCGTCCCGTATACCCGCAGTCCAGGAGGCTGTTAAGGCGTTTATCGGCAAGGATCCGTTTAAGGGAATCAACCCCGACGAGTGCGTTGCTATCGGTGCTGCCGTTCAGGCAGGTGTGCTTGGCGGAGAGGTAAAGGATCTGCTCCTCCTTGACGTAACTCCCCTGTCACTCGGAATCGAGACTCTCGGCGGAGTATTCAACAGAATAATCGACAGAAACACAACGATACCGGTAAAGAAGAGCCAGGTTTACTCCACCGCTGCTGACGGACAGACCTCGGTTGAGATACACGTGCTCCAGGGTGAGCGTGAGATGGCTGCCGGAAACACGACACTCGGTCGCTTCATGCTCGACGGAATCCCTGCGGCTCCCCGCGGAGTACCGCAGATAGAGGTAACCTTTGATATAGACGCGAACGGTATAGTAAACGTAACCGCAAAGGATCTCGGAACGGGCAAGGAGCAGCACATAACCATCACCTCCTCGACCAACATGAGCCAGGAGGACATCGACCGCGCTATGAAGGAAGCGGAGAAGTTCGCTGACGAGGATAAGAAGCAGAAGGAAGCCGTTGAGGTCAAGAACCAGGCTGAAAATCTGATATTCCAGAGCGAGAAGACTCTCACCGACATCGGAGACAAGGTATCGGATGCCGAAAAGAGCGAGGTTCGCACGGCGATCGACAAGCTGAAGGAGACGGTAAAGGGTGACAACACCGATGCTATAAAGGCTGATACCGAAAGCCTCCAGCAGGCATTCTATAAGATATCCGAGAAGCTTTATCAGCAGCAGGGCGGTGCTGCCGGAGCTGATGCCGGAGCAGGCGCTGCAGGCGGAGCTGCGGGTGACAACGGAAACGGATACTACAACGCCGAATACGAGGATAAGACCGACGAAAACAAGTAAGAGGCAATCACACAAAGGCGGAGACTGCTCCGCCTTTGCTTTTGCACACAATGTTTACAAAATGTGATATAATATAAAGCGATTATGGTATATAATGTCACATGACGGATGCGTTACCCGTCATGCGTCGATTATAACTTTTTAAAGTACAGGTGGCTGAGAAAAGACATTATGGCGAGAGATTACTATGAAGTGCTTGGCCTTGATAAAGGCGCGAGCGAGGATGATATAAAAAAATCATACAGAAAGCTGGCGAAGAAATATCACCCCGACATGAATCCGGGCGATAAGGAAGCCGAGCAGAAGTTCAAGGAGATAAACGAGGCATATGCGGTGCTTTCCGACTCGGATAAGCGCTCGCGCTACGACGCGTACGGCCATGCCGGGGTAGACCCGAACATGGGCGGAGGCGGCGCCGGCGGCTTTGACTTCGGCGGCTTCGGCGGCTTTGGCGATATATTCGAGAGCTTCTTCGGCGGCGGAGGTGGCGGCGGTACACGCAGAAATGCCGCTGTGCGCGGAGACGATATAGCCTGCCGCGTTGCCATATCCTTCGAGGAGGCTGCATTCGGCTGCAAGAAGGAGATATCGTACAACAGAATAATCAAGTGCCCCGAGTGCGACGGAACCGGAGCGGAGAAGGGTACCTCTCCCGAGACCTGCCCTCATTGTAACGGAGCCGGCCAGGTGAGAGTTCAGCAGAATGCCGGCTTTGCCATGTTCCAGACGACACGCACCTGCGATCATTGCCACGGTACCGGTAAGATAATCAAGAAGCCGTGCAAGAACTGCAACGGTAAGGCTTATATCCGCGTCTCGAAGAAGGTCGAGGTATCCATCCCTGCCGGAATCGATGACGGAGAGCGCATCGGACTTCAAGGCCTCGGCAACGACGGCCGCAACGGAGGCCCTGCAGGCGATCTTGTCATCATGGTATCGGTGCGTCCTCACGCGATATTCGAGAGAAACGGTTATAATATATACTGCGACGTGCCGATAACCTTCGCTGAGGCGGCTCTCGGCGCTGAGATAGACATCCCCACCCTTGAGGGCGATGTGAAGTACAAGATACCGGAGGGCACGCAGACCGGTACCTCGTTTACGATGAGGGGCAAGGGTATACAGATGCTGCGCTCGTCGCGCAAGGGAGATCTTGTGTTCAGAGCGATAGTCGAAACTCCGAAGAATCTGAACGAGGATCAGAAGGAGCTGCTGCGCAGCTTTGCCGCATCCTGCGGTAAATCCAACCATACGAAAAAGCAGTCGTTTTTTAAGAAGATATTCGGAAACGACGCAAAATAATAAAAGATGAAAGGCTGCTGTTCCCGCGCTTTGCGACGGGGAACAGCAGTGTGTTTATTGAGATGAATAATTGGACTCAGGTAAAAATAGTATGCAAAAGCATTGATACCGATCGCGTATGCGATATCGTCAGCATCTATGAGAGCAATCTTATGATAGATGACACGAGCGATATCGAGCAGATGGACACCATATACGGCGAGCTTATAGACGAGGAGCTCCTGAACAAGGATCGCACTCACAGCTCGGTAAGCGTTTTTGCCGAATCGACCGAGGAGGCGTCGTCTATGGCGGATCTGCTCCGCGAGAAGCTGAACGCTGCCGGGATAGAGTGCTCGGTCGAGGTGTTTGGCATAAAGGAAGAGGATTGGGAGAACGAGTGGAAGAAGTATTACAAGCCGCTCCGCATCTCGGACAGGCTCACAGTAGTGCCGCTTTGGGAAAGCTATACCCCGGGTGAGGGGGAGAGCATCATAAAGATGGATCCCGGCATGGCGTTCGGTACGGGCAGCCACGAGACGACCCGACTTTGTGCTATGCTTATGGACAAGTATATGCCGCAGGGCGGAAACGTGCTTGATGTCGGCACCGGAAGCGGAATCCTTGCTATTGCCGCCTCCAAGCTCGGAGCCGGCAGAGTATCGGCGTACGACATAGATCCGATAGCGGTGAGAGTTGCAAAGGAAAACGCCGAGGTGAACGGCTGCACGAACGTTGTGTGCGCGCAGTCGGATCTGCTCCGCGACGTTGAGATGCCCTACGGCAGATTCGATTTCGTCTGCGCGAACATCGTCGCGGACATAATCCTGCGTATGGCAAAGGACGTTGGAGCGTACGTTAAAGCAGGCGGATATCTCGCCGTGTCCGGAATAATCGACAGGCAGGCAGATGAGGTGCGAGAGGCGCTCACAGCTGCCGGATTTGTCGTAAAGGATACCCTCTGCGAGAACGATTGGAACGCACTGTTGCTTGAAAAGCTTTAAGCCTTTGGCTGAAATGACGAAAAACGCTTTTGGGGCTTATTGGTAATCTGATATTAAGAAGTTGTTCTCAATTTGGTGAAATGATATAAAAGATTTGGGATTTCACACAAAAAAAGAAGCGATATTATTGACAAATCGTCAAAAGTCATGTATAATGTGAGGGCATTTGAACAGAAAAATTGACAAAATCATTGAAAAAGTAAGGATTATGGTGTAATGCCCAGATTTTTTGTCGAACACAGCCTGGAGTCGGGTACTTCCTTTTCGATCGGCGGCTCGGACGCCGCTCATATATCTAAATCTCTGCGGCTCACTTGCGGCGATTCGGTCGAGGTCTGCTCGTCCGACGGCGAGGCGTACGCCTGCAGAATTTCCGGCGTGTCATCCGACTCGGTCTCGCTTGTGGCGGAGGGCAGGGTCACGGGGGAGCCGGAATCTCCCGTGTTTATAACGCTGTATCAGGCACTTTCAAAGGGAGATAAGAACGAATATATCATCCAAAAGGCTATCGAGTGCGGAGTTAGCCGCATAGTGTTCTTCGAAAGCGAGCGCTGTATCGCGCGGCTGAAGCCGGAATCGCTCGAGAAGAAGCTTGCTCGCTGGCAAAGCATCGCCGTGTCTGCAGCCAAGCAGTGCGGCCGCACCGTGATACCCGAGGTCGCGCGTCCGCTTAGATATAAGGACGCGGTGGAGGCAGCGGTAAGCGATGGCATGAGCTTTATCTGCTACGAGGGTGAGAAAACGGTATCGCTCGGTAGCTTTATCGGGCGGAGCTTCAGACGTCCCGACGGCACCTATCCCGAAAGGCTCGGATTTTTCGTAGGAGCCGAGGGAGGCTTTAGCGAGGCTGAGGTCGCATACGCCGAGGAGCGCGGGATCGCTTCTGTCGGGCTCGGTGACAGGATATTGCGCTGTGAGACGGCATCCTTGTTCGTCCTTTCCTGCCTTGCATATGAATTTGAGCTGTCCGACCGATAAAAGCTCGGTCGTATTTATAATGACAACAATATACGCCGCCGGCGTTAAAACGGTATATCCGAAGGGATTTATGGAGGAAGATTTCTATGTCTAACAGATTGTTTCAGGGAATAATTCATCAGATGAAGGATGCGGTAGATCGTATAATCGGTGTTATCGACGAGAACGGTGTCATAATTTCCTGCAGTGAGCTTATTAAGATAGGGGAATTGCGTCAGGGAGTGAAGGACGAGGTGGCGTACGCCTCCGATGCCGTTACCTCGGGCGGCTACACCTACCTTCCGGTAGGATCGCCGTCGAAGGCGGAGTATATCGTATTTGTCGAGGGCGAGGACAATATGGCTCACCGTATTGCCGCGATCCTTTCGATAACGCTCAGCAACATAAAGAATCTTTACGACGAAAAGTATGATAAAAGCTCGTTTATCAAGAATATAATACTTGATAACATACTTCCGAGCGATATATACATCAAATCGAAGGAGCTCCATTTCAGCACCGACGTTATACGCATCGTTCTGCTTATAAAGTTCTACGGCAAGAACGATATCGTTCCCTACGACATGGTGCAGAATATGTTCCCGGATAAGAATAAGGATTACGTTATAAGTGTCGGTGAGAACGACGTCGTGCTCGTAAAAGAGGTCAAGCAGAACTTCAGTATGCAGGAGTTCGAAAAGCTTGCAAAGACGATAGCCGACACGATAGGCTCGGAGTTCTATACAAAGGTATCCATCGGAATCGGAACCGCGGTCGACAACATAAAGGATCTTGCGCGCTCGTTCAAGGAGGCGCAGGTTGCGCTTGAGGTCGGAAAGGTATTCGATACCGAAAAGAATATAATCAGCTACGAAAATCTCGGAATCGGGCGCCTTATATATCAGCTCCCCACGACACTTTGCGAGATGTTTTTGCAGGAGGTGTTCCAGAAGGGCTCGATCGAGTCGCTTGACCGTGAAACTCTTACGACGATACAGTGCTTCTTTGAGAACAATCTTAACGTCTCCGAGACGTCGAGAAAGCTGTTCGTTCACAGAAACACGCTTGTATACAGACTTGAGAAGATACGCAAGCTGACAGGACTTGATCTAAGAGAATTTGATCACGCTATCACCTTTAAGGTGGCACTTATGGTTAAGAAGTATCTCACTTCCAAGCCGGTGAAATTTTAACAGGGGTTGGTTGATTTATGATTGAGTTTAAGAACGTAAAAAAGGTCTACCCGAACGGCACTCACGCGCTTGACGGGGTCGATCTGAAGATAGAGGACGGCGAGTTCGTATTTATCGTCGGTGAATCCGGCGCCGGAAAATCAACGCTTACAAAGCTCCTTTTGAACGAGGAGAAGGTGACGTCCGGAAAGCTTACGGTGGACGAGTTCGATCTTACCAAGATGTCCTCGCATAAGCTGCCGTACTATCGCCGTCAGCTCGGAGTCGTTTTCCAGGATTTCAGACTTTTCGAAAAGAAGACCGTATACGAGAACGTTGCGTTCGCAATGCGAGTAATAGGCGAGCCGGCGAAGGTGATAAAGCGTCGTGTTCCGACTATACTCAGCATCGTGAACCTCCAGGATAAATTCAACTGCTTCCCGTCGGAGCTATCGGGTGGCGAGCAGCAGAGAGTGGCTTTGGCACGTGCGCTGGCAAACAATCCGCGCATGATAATCGCGGACGAGCCGACGGGTAACATCGACCCGAAGATGAGTCTCGAGATAATGAATATGCTTGTGAAGATCCACAAGAAGAACAAGACCGTTATTGTGGTAACGCATGAGAAAAACCTTGTCGATTATTTCCAGCAGCGCGTAGTTGTGCTCAAGGATGGAAAGATATCCGAGGACAGAATAGGTGGTATGTTCCATGCGCAGGTATAGTTTTTCGTATTTTATGGGCCAGGCGTTCAAGGGCCTGTGGCGTAACGGGGTAATGACGATAGCATCTATTACCGTGCTTATGTCCTGCCTTATAGTTATGGGCTGCTTCTCGCTTTTGCTCTTTAACATCAATTATAATCTTGAAGCTATCGGCGATCTTAACGAGATCGTGGCGTTTGTAGATACCGACAACGCCTATGCCGAGGGCGAGGAGGTAACGCTGTCAAAGGCGCTCGCCTCGGCTTCCGGCGAGGTATCCTTCCTCGGCTGGTCGAGAGATCCCGACGCGACCGCGCCGGAATATCCGGCAGGTGGAAGCTATATCGTATCGCCGGCAGATGCAAAGACAGGCGACGTCACGATGTACGCAGTATGGAGCAAGGGCGATACGGTATCAAGCTACCGTGTCGAGTACAGCACATCCGGACTTAATATCGACGGCACACTCCCGACAGACGAGAATGCGTATCAGTCGGGTCAGAGCGTTACGGTCGCAACGGGACTGACGGCAAGATTCAGCTCGGTCAAGTTCCTCGGCTGGTCGCTTGAGCCGAATGCAAAGGAAGCAAAGTTTGCTCCGGGAGACAAGTATACCGTGTCTGCATCCGATGCCGAGGGTGGCGTCATGAAGTTCTACGCGGTATGGAGCGAAATGCCTGTTTATTCGACCTATTCGCTGGTTTATAATACTAACGGAGTCGAGATAAACGGAGACGTTCCGACCGACGAGTCGGTCGTACTCGATTACGTTGAGAGCAGCATACGTATGCTCGGAAACGTAAGCGGCGTCGAGCTTATCTCGAACGAGCAGGCAATGGAGGAGGAGCTTGAGAAGTTTGCCGAGTACAAGGGCATCTTCGATATCATGGGAGAGGGAGAAAATCCGTACCCCAACTCCTTTGTCGTTACTTATGATTCGAACGAGGGTGTATCCACCCTTGAATATAATCTCCAGCAGATCGACGGAGTTTACAAGGTAAGCTGCCGCACCGATATCGCGGAGAACATCGAAAGCATGAAGAACGGAATAATCCTTATATTCCTCTGGTTTATGCTGATACTGTTTGTGGTAAGTATATTCGTTATCATAAATACGGTAAAGCTTGCGGTATTCGCACGCAGGCAGGAGATCGTGATAATGCGCTATGTTGGTGCGACGAAGTGGTTCATCACACTTCCGTTTATAATAGAGGGCGCTATCATCGGAGTTGTATCGAGCGCGATATCCTATCTGCTTCAGTGGTATATGTACGAATCGGTGCACAAGATGGTGGCAAGCGACTATCAGCTTATACGTCTTATAGACTTCTCGTCTATAAACCTTTACGTGCTCGCCGGCTTCCTTATAATAGGAATCCTGACCGGAGTTTTGGGAA
>CAZSUR010000034.1:0-9866 GCA_964610075.1 uncultured Lachnospiraceae bacterium | reverse complement strand
TGCAAGCTACATCGACTTCATCAAGAGCGAGACGAGATACAACCGTCTCGAGCGTCAGTTCCCTGAAAGAGCAAACGAGCTCTTCGCGAAGGCTGAAAAGCTTGCAAAGGAGAAGTACGACAGACTCACAAAGCTCGGTAAGATATACGAGTAATTAGGTCCGGCAATACTTTAGCCTGAAATAATACATCAGCAGAGCGTAAGCAATTACGCCCTGCTGATTTTTTTCGTGGGATATTTCGTCGCGCGGTCATGCAGCTCCGGCGGAGCAATCGGTCATACGTTTTAATCGAGCAATCGCCTTTCTCGCCGCCATTTCGCCGCAAAGCCTGCGACGACCTGCGGATAACGACGTGCACCGAGCCGCAGCACCTATGACAGCGAACGCCACGGCGTGATGTGATCGACGCCGCGCCATAGCGTCAAAATCGCGTGTTAGGTGGACAATCGCCTCAAAATATGCTATAATACATATAATGATTATGCGATAAAGTATATAGCACGCTCACAAAGAGCGGAGCTGCAAGCAAAAAGGAGATGCCTTTTCATGAGAGAAATAAAAGATCCCGTCTGCCACATAGTCGGAGCCGGAGACTTCTTCGGCATGATCGCGCCCAAGAGCGGCGATTGCGTCATCGCAGCCGACGGAGGGCTGAATCACCTCGAGAGCATTTCGGTCTCACCCGATCTTATCCTCGGAGATTTCGATTCGGCAAATATGCAGGACGAGCGCTCGTACAAATGCACGGTGATGAGATACTCCTCGCACAAGGACGACACCGACATGATGCTCGCCGTGCGGCAGGGACTCGCGCGCGGATATCGCAGCTTTATGCTGTACGGAGGCACGGGAGGCCGGCTCGATCACACGCTGGCAAACGTCCAATGCCTCAACTTCCTTGCCGAGCGCGGAGCTCGTGCATGGCTCATCGGCGGAGATTTTATAATAACGGTGCTTGCAGGAGGTGACACGCTCCGCTTCCCCGAGGATATCCCGTGCGTAAACGGTATGCCCTCACTTGAGGCAGGCTGCGGCGTATCGGTTTTCGCCATCGGCGGAGATGCGGACGGAGTTTCGATATCCGGAATGCAGTACCCCCTCTCGGACAGCCGGCTGAAAAGCACGGTATCGCTCGGCGTCAGCAACGCGATAAAGGATGCGTCAGGCGAGATATCGGTGCGTGAAGGCAGCATAGCCATCTATATAGGAGACAACAAAATCTCATAAAGGAGGCATAAGCCATGAACATATTGCACCTTAAATATGCAATTGAGGTTGCCCGCACCGGCTCGATAACACAGGCGGCGGACAATCTGTACATGGGACAGCCAAACCTCTCGAAAACAATAAAAGAGCTTGAGGACAACCTCAAGATTACCATATTCAAGCGCACCTCAAAGGGCGTGACGCTGACGCCGAAGGGGGAAAAATTCCTCGAATACGCAAAAAAAGCCGTTGCGCAGATAGATAAGATGGAGCAGCTCCGCTCGCCGGAGGATCCGCTAAAGCAGAGCTTCCGCGCGATAATCCCCTGCGACGGATACATCCTCTCCGCTGCGACGCGCTTTTCGGCAGCGCTCGACAGCAGCTCCGGGATAGACGTGCGATTCACGGAAGAAAACACGCTCAAAGCGGTCTCGCTTATAGCCGAGGAGGATTACGAGCTCGGCATAGTGCGCTATCAGTCGGTACACGAGGACTACTTTGCCGACTATTTTGCTTCAAAGAGAATGAAGGTCGTACCGATATGCGAGTACGATCGACTTGTGCTCATGAGCACCGAGCATCCGCTCGCGGAGGCGGCGCTTATGATCCCGTCACAGCTCGAGAAATATACCGAGGTCACCGGGATCGAGCCGACCGCTCCGTTCGCACCGGCAACGGATGTAAAAAAGCCGCACGCTCAAAGCCGCGCAGACAAGCGGATCTCCGCGCCGGGCTGCGAGCGGCTCGAGCTTATATCCTGCGTTCGCGGCGCGTACGCCTTCTCCTCGCCCGCGACCGAGGAAACGCTCAAGAGATACGACCTGGTGCTGAAAAGCTGCAAGGGCCCGAATCTCGGGATAAAGGACGTGCTGATATATCCGGAGGACAGCGAGCCCGGCGCTCTCGCGCGGCGCTTCATCGAAACGGTACTCTCCGTGCGCGACGAGGTAATGGCGGATAAATAAGAATGGCGCAGAGCCGGCAAAGCTTGTCCGAGTTCCGGCAGCGCGATAATACGTGCACACGAGTATGCGTATTCGCGCAAGGTACGCACAGCCTAACGGCTCAAGCTCTCACATCGCCGAGTGCGTACGAAGTAAGCTTATGCGCTGCCAAGCTCATGTATCACCCGTGTGCACGCCGGACGATCTTACACGAAACCACGCTTGCGTATTGTCCGGGTGCATACGAAGCAAGATTATCCATAGCAAGAGATCCGAATATCGCAAAAACGCGCAAATCAAAAATGCTCGTGCGCCGCGCAAAACACACGCATAACAAACGCCGTGTATCAAAGCTCGCGCACGCCCCGATAATACCTTCAACGCCGCAAGCTCACAAGGCTGCATCGGGAAAACGATAAAAAACACAGTGCTGTAAAAGCCTCTGCTTTTACAGCACTGTTTGCGTTTGAGTTGTATTTTATCCGTTCTGCACGCCGACGAGCTTGAAATTCCTGCACGCTCCGCGCAGAGTGAGCATTATCCGCTCTGCCACGACCTGTCCGGTCGCGATAAAGCTGAACTCGTTCATAAGCGTGCTTATCTTGCCCTGGATCGAGCACACGCCCTCGTCGTCCATCACGCCCTGGACCCTCTGCGAGCCCTGAAAAAGATTCAGCACACCGTCGATTATCCCGTTGTTGACCGAAAAGCACAGCTTTCCCTTTCTCTTTCCTATTCGGGTATAAAGCGTAACGTCAAAATTATATTTTTCCATCATTTTCTCCGATGCAGTCCTATATCCGTGCGTTTATTTGTCCTTTTGAACACTCTCGATATATTTGCATACGTCTCCGACGGTATCAAACTTGATAAATTCTTCAAATCTGAAACCGAACGCATCCTCGATCTCAAGCGACATCATCATCATGGAAAGTGAATCAAAGTCAAGATCCTCGATCAAGCGCGAGTCCTCGTTCACCGATGACATATCCATATCCGGCAATACCTTTTCCAAAATCTCCTTAAGCTGTTCCAACATGATCAATTGTCCTTCCTTTTGTTTATTTTATTTATCGTATTGTCTTTACGTACGCGCGGCGGCGCTTATGCTGCCGAGCATTGAAGTACTTCCATTGAGCCATTACCTGGGTATTGGTTTCAAGATTGAGATTCGTCTCACATCTGTATCCGCCGTGGAGCACCGCATCACAGAATTCGTTCAGTATCACCGCGTTCACCCCGGTGTTCTGATACTCCGGCAGCACGCCGATGAGCGCAAGATCGAGTGTTTTGGGATTTTTCAGCAGTCCTATCAGACGAAGCAGAGCCGCCGGCGTCAGCCTTCCTCCGCTCTTTTTCACCGCATTTCCGATACTCGGGAAGCAGAGTCCGAACGCCACAACACGCTCGTTCTCGTCGCAGATGACGAACAGAAATCGCTTGTCGACTATCATAATGAACTGCTCCACAAGCTCATCCTGCGATTCGGGAGTTATCGGCACCGTTCCGTAAAGCTTGGAGTAGCACTCGTCGATGCAATTGAATATCCCGTCTCTGTATCGGTTTATGTACTCCTTTTTCGACATCTTCGAGGTATCAACAACGTGGAGCTTGTGCATATCGAGCACGCGCTCGGACACCCTTTCGAGCATCGCGTTCTTCTTGTCAGGAGCGGTCAGCTCAAACTCGAGCCAATCTGCCTCCTTTTCAAGCCCTGCCGCCTCGCAAAGCCTGCCGTAATATTCGTAGTTGTACTGCTCTTCAAAGGTGGAGTCCTCCTCGAAGCCTTCGATAAGCAAGCCCTCGCGCTCAAGATCGTTGTAGCCGAGCGGCCCGCACAGCTCGGTCATACCGAAGCCTCGTGCCCACTCCTCGACCGCACCGAAAAGCGCGCCCGACACCTCGCTGTCGTCTATCGAATCGAATCGGGTGAAGCGTACCCTCTTTGTGCCGTGAAGCTCGTTATACTGCTTCTGTATGATACCCTGTATTCTTCCGACGGTCTTGCCGTCACGCTCCGCGAGATAGAAAACGCTTTCCGCCACGTCGGGAGAGCCACCTCTTTTAAGCATCTTCTTTTCGTCGGAATAGAGCGGAGGAACAAATTGGTATACGTTTTTGTAAAGCCGCAGGGGAAATTCTATAAACTCCTTTATATCCTTCTTTGTCGCTACTTCCCTTATCAAAACCATAATAGGATGTCCTTCCTTCAAATGTTTATTTATTCAACGGCAACAAGATAATCGTATACCTCCTGCTTGCCGTTATAGAGTATCACCTCGTGCTCCGGATAGAGCAAGGTGAGCATCTCCTCAAGCTCGTCGCACTCGCCGGCATCGGCGCCGGCACCGACAAAAACGGTTATCATCTCGTATGAGCTCATATCGAGCTCCGCGAGCATGGAGAGAAGCGCCTCTCTGTTCGTTTTTGCGACCGTGCTTATACTTCCGTCGGTTATCGCTATGTAATCGCCCTTTTTGACCTGCTTGCCGCCAAGCGTAACGTCGCGTACGGCACAGGTTATCTCACTTCCGACAACACCTTTCGCCGCATCCATAGCCTCTGCCACCACCTCGGCTGCGTCTCCACCGTCCGGATTTATCACGGACAGAGCAGCGTAGCCCTGCATAAGCGACGCGGTGGGTACCACGTGCACGCGGCTGCCCTCGTACATCGACGCTGCCTGATTTGCGGCAAGCGTCACGTTCTTGTTGTTCGGAAAAACGTAGATGTCGTCGGCATTGAGCCGATCGAACGCCTCGATAAACTCCTCGGTCGAGGGGTTGTCGGTCTGTCCGCCCGAAACGATGATATCCGCACCGATGTTGAGAAACAGCTCGCTTATTCCATCCCCCGACGCTACCGCGGCTATCGCGTGCGCGCGCCTCGGGGAAGCGCTTTTCTCATCCTCATCAAAGCTCACCTGCTCCGAATGGTCGATCGACATATTTTCGATCTTTACCGTCAAAAACTCGCCGTATTTCTGTGCACAGCAAAGAGCCTTTCCCGGCTCACTCATATGAACGTGCACCTTTAATATGTCATCTTCCTTGAACGCAACGATGCTCTCTCCGCCGAGCTGCGAGAGCTCGTTGATTATCGTATCGGCGTTGAAAGCGTCCGGGTCGCACTTGTACGTGGTCAGACGAAGCAGAAATTCGGTGCAATATCCGTACTCCGCCACGCTGTCGCGTGTGAAGCGCGAGTAATCCGGTGCACCAGTGCTCTTTACGTCCTCGTCAAAGCTGTATGCGGAGGCGTCGAGGTCTCCGGTAAGCGCGGAGTACATTCCCTCGGCTATACAAAGATATCCCGCTCCGCCTGAATCGACAACGTCCGCCTCGCGGAGCACCGGGAGCAGCTCCTTTGTCCGCATAAGCGAGCGCTTCACCTCATCTATGTGGAGCTCGAAAAACTCCTCAAGCGAAGCCGTGGGTGAGAGGTGGCTCTTTGCGTATTCCGCGCCCTCGCGGAATACTGTAAGTATCGTGCCCTCCGCCGGATTTGTGACTGCGGCATATGAGCGCTCGATGCCGTTCTCGTACGCATCCGCAAGCTCTGCGGCGCAAAGCTCTTTCTTTCCGACCAAGCCGTCCTTTATTCCCGCAAATATCTGCGAAAGGATAACGCCCGAGTTTCCGCGTGCGCCGAATATCAGCCCCTCCGCAAAGCTCTTTATAACGTCGTAGGCGGACTCGCTCTCATCATTTATTATTCGGGAAAGTCCCCCCTCCATCGTCTTTGTCATGTTTGTGCCGGTATCTCCGTCCGGCACCGGGAAAACGTTAAGCTCGTTTATCTTGGGGGAGTTCCTTTTAAGACTTTCAACTCCGCCTATAAGCATTTTTTTCAACAACTGTCCGCAAAGAAGGTTTGTGCTCATTATATATTCCTTTTCTATATCGACTTTTCTATGCATAAATGCCGTCTGCGGCAACGCATTATCTATATAATTATAACACTCTAAAGTATATTTTACTACATATTTTGACAAAAATAAACGGTCAAAATAAAATTTTTAGGTATTATCCGGCGACTTTTTTGCCGATTTCGGCTTCTTTACCCATTTGTCCGTATTTTCGGTTGCGATTTTCCGCAAAAGGAGCTATAATAGCATTATATAACAGCGCTCTGTAAAGGATGACACATAATGAAACGCGAGATCAAAAATACGGATACCAAAAGAAGACTTTCCGAGTCCCTGCAAAGGCTGATGAAGCGAAAGCCGCTCGACAAGATAAGCATAAGCGAGATAATAAACGACTGCGGACTTAACCGAAAGACCTTTTACTATCACTTTGACGATATATACTCGCTCTTCACCTGGACGCTGAAGCGCGAATCGGAGACGTATCTACGCCGCACCGAGTCGCTGATGTGGCCGGAGGAGACGATCGGCTTCGTGCTCGATTACGTGGAGAGCAATCCGTATCTGAAGGCGTACGCGAATGACTCGAGGGACAAGATCCACCTGCAGCGCTTCTTCTTCGACGATTTCTCGAACATCCTGTCAAGCATGATAGAAGCCGCCTGCTACGAGCAGAACGTCCGGGTGGACGATAGCTTCAAGAGCTTCATGGTGTCCTTCTACGCCGAGGCGGTAGCCGGAACGCTGACAAGCTATTTCAGGCAAAAGGAGCGCCCCTCGCGCGAGGACATGATATCCAATATAATGTTTATAATAGACAACTCGGTCGAGTCGGTGATACACGCGCTGAAGGCGTGACTTTGACGGGGAGTGTCAAATACATAATTGAGCGGAGGCGAAAAGCATGAGGTTTATTCAAACCTTAATTGAACGACGCAAAAGAAAAATCCAAGCGCGCAACGATTTATGCAACTCTTTGATCTCCGGCATAGACAATGCCTTAAACGATGCCAAAAGCATATTCCCCGATCCGCAGGAGTTCATCGCTCCAAGCGAAAGCACCGCGTGGCACAACAGAAGCAGCGACATATTGGAAGCTGTAACCTTGCAGAACGTTAAAGGCTTAAAAAAAGCCTCTCAATACCCGATATTATGCTCAAAAAAAGAGGAGTTGTACGACCTTTCAACCCGACTGCCCGAGCTGATAGCCAAGCACAACGACCACGCCGCAAGCCTGAAAATACGCGCCGCATACTTCTTAATAGGAACGGTCGAAGGACATTCGCTCGATCCGCAACAAATGGACTGTATAATAAGAGAACCTCACAACCATTTGGTCGTAGCCGGCGCAGGCACAGGAAAAACAACAACGATCGTCGGAAAGGTAAAATATCTGCTTAAATCCGGAAAATGTTTGCCGCAAGACGTACTCGTATTATCTTTTACAAATGCCTCTGCCACCGAAATGGCAGAGCGCATTTCAAACGAGACCGAGCAAAACATAGAAGTTTCAACGTTCCACAAGCTCGGGCTGAATATAATTTCCCAAGTGAACGGCTTTGTCCCCAAAATAACGCAGCTGAATCTGCGAAAATTCATAAAAGAACAGCTTTCGATCAATATGCGTTCTCCAGAATATTTGAATTTTCTCAGTGCTTATATACTTTACAGTCGTATACCGGCAAAATCCGAATTTGATTTCACCTCCAAAGCAGAATATGACGAGTATATTCGTCTTAATCCGCCGACGACTATAAACAACGAGGTCGTAAAAAGCTACGGTGAAATGGACATTGCTAATTTCTTGATCCAACACGGAGTACGCTACATATACGAAAACCCTTACGAGCATGACACGCGCACAAAGGACTACAGCCAGTACCATCCGGACTTTTACCTGCCCGATCACAATATCTACATCGAATATTTCGGAATAAACCGAGACGGCAAGGTGCCGGCATATTTCAAGTCCTCGGGAGGAATGACCGCATCCGAAGCATATCGCAAATCAATGGATTGGAAGCGCGCAACGCACCGCGAGCATAAAACCGTGATGATAGAGTGCTATGCTTGGGAAAAATCAGAAGGGATTTTGCTTGATGCACTGAAAGAAAAGCTTGAAAACGCGTCGGTCAGCCTGACCCCAAGATCACCCGACGAGCTGTGGTCGCAAGTATCCGAAAACGACGATTCTTTTCTTGACGGCATAATAGAGTTGTTCGAAACACTCATAAATCTGATAAAAAGCAACAGATATACCATAGATACCGTGAGAAAGCTTATTGCCGAACATACGAACTCGCAAGCAAACAACATTGTACTGTCGCTTGTAGAACCGATATTCAACGCATATTGCCAATACCTTTTAGCAAGCAAAGAGATCGACTTCAACGACATGATAAATCTCGCCTCCGAATACGTGAGGTTAGGCAAATACGAAAATCCGTACAAATACGTAATCGTTGACGAATACCAAGACATATCCAAAGCCCGGTTCATTCTTTTGCAAAACTTGCGCAAATCGAAAGATTTCGATCTTTTCTGTGTCGGAGATGATTGGCAAAGCATATACAGATTTGCCGGAAGCGACGTGGGGTTCATCCTTGATTTTTCCGGATATTGGGGCGAATCGGAAATGAGCCGGATCGAAACCACGTATAGATTCTCTCAAAGGCTTATTGAGATCAGCGGAAATTTCATAATGAAAAATCCCATGCAGATCGAAAAGCGTCTCATCGGAAAATCCGAAAGCGCCGGATTTCCGCTTGGCGAAATATCCGGATATACCGACAAATACGCCGTAAAATTCATGCACAAAAAGTTAAGCGATCTGCCGAGAGGCAGCAGCGTTTATTTTATAGGCAGATATTCATTTGATGTGGATATATTAGACGAGAGCGGGCTGTTCGATTGCAAATACAACAACGTCACCGGCTTAATTGACGTAAAATCAAAGCTCCACCCTTATCTGAAAATGACATTTTTAACGGCACACAGATCAAAGGGGTTGCAAGCCGACTACGTATTTATCATAAACAACAAACGCTCAAAAATAGGGTTCCCGAGTAAAATTCAGGATGCTCCCATATTGGATCTGCTCCTCGACAACAGCGACACCTATCCTTACGCCGAGGAAAGGCGTCTGTTCTACGTTGCAATGACACGCGCAAAGAAGAAGGTTTTTCTTCTCACTGTTTCGGGCAGCGAATCGGAATTTGCCCTCGAGCTTAAGAATGAATACGAAAGCAGGCTGAAAAAAGAGCGATTCGAATGTCCCGTTTGCGGAGGATACTTGATCAAACGCTCCGGCCCTTACGGAGAATTTTTCGGTTGCTCAAATTACCACTCGAAAGGGTGCAAATATAAGCGAAATATCTAATCCCCCCTACAGCAAACAACCGGGTCGTGACGGAATTGTCACGGCCCGGTTTTGGGTTTGGTTTTATTATTGCTCCGTGCGGAGAGTATTGCCGCAGCAGAGCTGCATCCCTTGGAGACACCGAGCGGATATACTCAGCACTCGCTCTCAAATTCGTCGTATATCGCGCGAAGCGCCTGCTCAAAGTCGGTCTCCATTACGCCGATGATGACGTTAAGCTCGCACGAGCCCTGATCTATCAGCTTTATGTTGACGTCTGCCTTCGATATTGCGGACAGTATCTTCGCTGCAACTCCCTTGGCATTGACCATGTTGCGTCCGACAACGGCGATAAGTGAGAGTCCGTCGTCGATGGCGATGCTGTCGGGGTTGACTGCACCGCAGATGCGGTTCATCACCGCGCTCTTGCGCGACTCGAGCTCCTTTGTATTGACTATAACGCCCATCGTGTCGATTCCGGATGGGAGA
>CAZSUR010000033.1:0-9869 GCA_964610075.1 uncultured Lachnospiraceae bacterium | reverse complement strand
GGCACCGGTGAAAAGGATAAGACTCGCTATTCGACCCAGCTTCAGACCTTGACTACCGAGGCGAAGATAGGTGACACCGTCAAGGTTTCCGCTGAAATATGGTGGGAAGGCGTATACGACGGCAAGTACATAGACTATCTCAAGCTTGATAAAGAATTTGTTTTGAAATAATACGTAACTACAAAAGCGCGTTGCCGGATGGCAGCGCGCTTTTTACGTGGGAGAAAGATGTATCGCGGTTTACGGATGCGAGACGGAGGTGAGGTGGGATGATTCCTTGTGCGCCGAGCGAGCGGACGTGACGGCGGATGCCAAAACAAAACGAGGCAGGCTGAATCGAGCCTACCTCGCTTTGTTATGTTAGCCTTTATTAAATAGGAAAATTCCTACATGCGCCTCCGAAATAACAGCGCAAAGCCAAGTCCAAAGAGAAGAATGATGACGGATGCTCCAAGACCGAGCCACGAAGCAGTATAATTCGCCTCGGTCTGCTCGGGATCACCTGTTTGTCCCACATCGCTCGGCATACCGTTATCGTTTCGCTTTTGCATTTGCCCGCTTGAGCCTCCGATATCCGGATTCACTTCATTTTCACCACTCGGCGGCTCGGAAGCAGCTCCGTTGTTCGGAGCTTGAGAAACGGTATTGTCCGACGGCACGCTTCCGTTTGAAGCGTCCGAAATATCCGGCGGATGCATACGATTCTCCGCGGCGTTTGAAGAAATAGTGTCATCCGTGCTTGCTTTGTCGTTGCTGCTCGGCGGCTCGGGCATACTACCGCCACCTATCGCTTCATCGCCGCTCGGAAGCTCGGGCATATTACCGTCAACTAACGCTCCATCGCCGCTCGAAAGCTCGGGTGCTTCGCCGTTATTCGATACGTTTTGAGGATCCTTCACATCTTTACCCATATCACCTCCGGGTGTATCTGTTCCGCCGCCCATCGTGTTGTTCATAGAACCCATATCGATGATTTGAAGGTCGCTCGCGTCGATCAAGGTGTCGTCACTCTGCGCGCTTGAGGTCGATCCTATCGTGCCGTTAAGCTGCCCCGTTATGCTTTCGGCGCGTAGCAAGCAGAACTCTTTCAGGGTAGCTGCGCCCACTTCAAATTCTTCATAGCTGCAAAACTTCGTTGGATCTTTCTCGACATAGGGAGCGATCATAGTCGCCACGCTATCGATCATTTCCTCAAAATATCCGCTGCCGAAATACTCGGAGATGAACTCTGCAAAATACCCATGATACAGCTCGGTGTATTCTTCGCTTGCGAATATCCATGCGATCATCGGTCTATCCTCGACGTTGCCACCGGACACGGGGGAGTCGATCGGATAGTTTACAAGCTCGGTAGCACCACCGGCTGACTCGAATCCACCGAAAGCAAGGTTATAGTCCCACGGGATCATTTGCATCTGCCCGTCTTTTTCGTAAAGATAATAGTTGTGGATCATAGATCCTGTGTAGCTGTCAAAATTCAATACAAAATTATGCACTACGAAATATTTTATCACCTTTTCAACGTCAACGGTATCATCAATATCTTCGCCGCAACCGAGTCTTTTGAGAGCTGTGATCAAGCGTGCTTTGTCGCTGTCGGACACATCGGTTTTGGCATTGTTAAAGATGTTGGCATAGCTTTCGATATCATCGTCAACGTATTTGAGCAGTACGTCATCGCTTCCAATGATCATGCCGCCTTTCTCTTTGCCTTGCATATCTCCATCGGGCATATCTCCCCACGGCATTCGTTCGCCCATTTCGGGAATGATGTCTCCATGCGGCATCTGTCCGCTTGCAGCCGTCGAGCCGCTTGCATTTGCTTCGCTTGAGGGAGATGTCATACCACCTTGTGCGTTAGCTGCGCTCGGATCTGCCGCTGCATCTCCGTTCGGCAGCTCCGGAGGAGCTGAGCCGTCCTGCATTCGACCGCCCTGCATATTTCCGGGCGTTTGCGGAGCGGTATCGGTATTGCTGCTCGTTGTATCTTGTGTTGTTGGCGAGGTGTCGGCATTCTCGGTGTCACCGAGAAAGTCGTCCATATCGAATCGCTCTCCGTTGCCGCGACCGCCGCCCAAGCTTTGACTGTCCGGCTTGTAAAGCTCACCGTAGATTTTTCCGTAGTTGCGTTGCAGGAAGGCTTCTTCGATCCCTTCTACCGCAAGATAAAGTCCCCAATCCTCGCCGTTTACCGTAATGTATACGTAGCTGCAAAGCGGCGAAGCAACGCCTGCTTCCGCCATCATTCGATAGGTCAGATAATCCTTCATTAAGGTGTTGTCCTGAATAATGTTGTTCAGGCACAGCTTATCAAGACCGTGGTAGGTTTTTGTGCTGTCGTAATGGTCGAACTCGATCTTGAAGCTGTATCGGTCATTTCCGTAGGCTTCGACCTGGGTAAGCGAAGTGTTTCCTTTTCCTCGGATCGCCACGTTTTTATAAGCTTCGTTATCAATGACGACCGAACAGGTATAGTATTCTTCGCTTTTGCAGTTTGCCGTAAAATCGTCCCAATCATCCATAATAATGTCGATGGTGTGGACGGTGGAGGTATCAAACAGCTTGCTTTCATACCCCATTACGGTGGAGGCTTTCTGTACTCCGAATTTTTCGGCGTTCATAAACAATACGGTAAGGATCAGCGTTGCGGCAAGAACAACACAGCAAATTTTATCAAAATGCTTATGTGTTGACATAGTATGCCTCCTTAACCCATATATTCGCCGTTATAGCTTACCAAAACCGCGCTGTTCACGCCGGGCATGGTGCTGAGCGTGTTGATAAAATCGGTATTATCGTTTACCATACGGATCTCAAGATTCAGATCGATCAAACCTTTGGTTGCGGTTTTGCTCTTAACCACGCATTTTTGAACGTTGCCCTTGAGGAAATCGACCGCTTTCTTTTCGGTCTCAGCATCGGTGCAGGAAATAATAACTATATACGGATTATAGTGAGATTTCTTGTTGACGAAAACAAGAAGGATCACACCGATGATAACGCTACCGATCACCGCGAGAGGGATCATACCTGCTGCCAGCACGATGCCAACTGCAATTGCCCAGAAAAGAAACGCAATATCAAGCGGCTCTTTTATCGCGGTACGGAAACGAACGATGGAAAGTGCACCTACCATACCGAGAGACAGAACAACGTTGGATGTCACCGCAAGGATCACAACGGTGGTGATCATAGTGAGGGCTACAAGGGTCGTGCCGAAGCCGGAGGAATACATTACACCCTGATAGGTCTTTTTGTATACAAGAAAAATAAACATACCGATGCCGAAGGCAATAGCCAAGGCGATCACCATGTCGAGAATACTCACGCTTGTGATATTCTCTAAAAAGCTTGATTTGAAAATGTCGTTGAAGCTCATAATACTTACTCCTTATAATCTGATTTTCAGCCGTAAATTCTGCAAACGGCATATTTGGAAAATGCGCCTACCCGACAATTCGGGAGCTGCACAGCATCACGGATAATATCGGGCAGATACTCATCCCACTTTACTTCAAGAATAATGGGCGCATCACCTGCCGGAACGGTAACACAGTCGGGACTCAAAAAGTCGGTGTGATTCATTCCCGTGCGAAGGTCATAGTCAAGCGTTACTCTGACGTTGCCGGGAGCAAAAACAAATGCCTCTCTTGAATAATCCACGATTGTTTTAGGTCGCAGCCCCGGGCTCATTATCTTGCTGTATAACTCCACAATCAATGGAATGCCGCTATCTGCCATCCAAGCATAGTCTCCGTCTGCAATCGCCTGCGCTTGCTCTTTGGTAAGAGGGGCGCTGTCCTTCAGGCACAAGCCGTTCACCTTGCTTTTCTTCTCTAAATGAATCAAGGATGTGTCGAGGTTATAATAGCGGATGCGGAATTTTTCACGGATATTCACGCCGTCGATCTTTTCTTTTAACGCTTTATCGGATGCGTTGTCGAAATATAGGCTTCGGATCATATACTTGCCGTCAATGGAGTGGACATCCCGTTTCATTATGGCAGATAAACGCCGGCGAAGAACAAGCATATTCCCGTAGTTAATTTCGTGCTTCCATTCGTGTCGATATTTCATCTTTTCACTCCTTCCTCATTTAGCTTCATAAAAAAGCCTCCTGTACTTTGCGGTATCATTGTACAGGAGG
Source organism: uncultured Lachnospiraceae bacterium (assembly GCA_964610075.1). GTDB lineage: Bacteria > Bacillota > Clostridia > Oscillospirales > CAG-272 > CAZSUR01. The sequence goes on along the minus strand of CAZSUR010000033.1, from coordinate 5,722 downwards.
AAGATTGAAGTTTTATTGAAAATCTTTAATTTATTACAGCGCAGGAATTTGTACGGTGAATTCCACAAATCCATCATAGCATTGTACCTCAATGTGACCTTTGTGAGATGTGGTAATTGCCTTTGCGATGGCAAGACCGAGTCCGTAATGCTTGTCATCTCCGTTACGGGCGGTATCTACACGATAAAATCGCTCAAAGATCCGATTGCGCTGTTCTGCGGGGATCTCATCGCCTTTGTTGATAATAGAGAGCTTGGCATATCTGTGTTCCTTTGTCAGTGATAAATACACCTCTCCTTGCTCTTTTGTGTGGCGGATGGCATTATCGAGCAGTATTGATACGATTTCTTTAAGCTGCGTACCGTTGCCTTCAACATCTATGCCGCTTGTAATATCGCTGTTCATCATAAGCCCTTTTTCAAAGGCAACACTTTCAAACGGAAGCGCTTCGCCTGCAACAAGGCGGCTGAAATCAATATGTTCGGTCTGTGGCGTCACATTCTCTGTTCGGGCAAGGTCAAGGAGCTGACCGACCAGCATTTCCATTCGCTCGTTTTCATACTGAATGTTTTGAAGCCATTGGTTGTCACCGACCTCACGGGATAACAGCTCGGCATTGATGCTGATTACCGATACCGGTGTTTTCAGCTCATGCCCCGCATCGGATATAAACTGCTTCTGCTTTTGGTGGCTTTCTTCAAGTGGATCTACGATTTTTCTCGCCAAGAATACCGACAGAAAGAAGAACAAGATCAAAGCAACTCCGCCGAAGATCAAGGTATAACGGAATAAGGTCATAGCGTTTTCGTTGACGATGGTGTTATCCATAAAGGTGACAAGGATATATCCGCCTTTATCCGTCTTACAGAAGGCGAGATTGTTTTCGGCGCCGGTGCTTTTACCGCTTTTTATGATATCCTCAGCCAGCTTTTTGAGATCGTCATCGGTATGTACCGTCGGCGGCTCATTCTTTATTTCAATAATCTCCCCGTCATAGGAAACCGCAACCGTGTAAAATGTAGATAACTGAAACATCGGCGATTCGGCAAAGCCGGGGTCGAATCCGTGCTTGTCGGGACTCGGTCTGCTTGGCGGCGCCGTGCCTTCTAAGGCTTGAGGGAGCACATACGCTTCTGCGTGAGCCTTCAGCATCTGTTCGTTCTGCCTTACCATTTCAAAATAGCTGGATGTATAAATAATGCCGAGTGTCCCTACCCATAGGAGGATAAGAATAGACATAATGGCGAAAACGATCTTTCTTCTCGAGCTTTTAAACATCGTCACACCTCAATTCATATCCGACACCACGCACCGCTTTGATCTCGGTTTTTGCTTCGATAAATGCAAGCTTTTTTCTGGTAAAGGACATATATACCTCTACATTATTGTATTCCGCATCGCTTTCAAAGCCCCAGATCTTCACCGCCAACTGTTCGCGGGTGAGTATTTGACCGCTGTTCGTGATTAAATATTCAAGGATGCGATATTCCTTTTCGCTGAGTCGAACACTCTGGCCGTTGGTGATACAGGATAATGTAAAACTACTTGTATCAAGAGTAATATCTGCATAGGACAGAACTCCGTCGGTTGTGCCGAGCGTTCGACGCGCGAGCGCGCGGAGCCGGGCAAGCAGCTCCTTTGTCATAAAAGGCTTGGTTAAATAATCGTCTGCGCCGCTGTCAAGACCGATCACCTTGTCATCAAGCTCAGCTTTGGCGGTGAGCATTAAAATCGGGGTCGTGATTCCTTTGCCGCGAGCTTTTTTGGCAATCTCATAACCGTTCATTCCGGGAAGCATAACATCAAGAATTGCAATATCATAGATGTTGCTTTCAATTGCCGACAAGCCGTCAAGACCGTTTGAATAATGATCGATCTCGTATTTTTCGATACGCAGTATTTCACATAGTGCCTGCGCCATTCTTTTTTCATCTTCAACGAGCAAAATCCTCATAATGATACCTCCATTATATCCATTCTACCATGAAGTAAAAATGCTTTGCTCTGCAAGAAGCATTCTTACGAAGCCGTCAATGATGCGGCGATGCGGATGCATCGGCGGCGGTAACGCCGCAGGGATTGTGTATACAATTCCTCTGCATATATATTATAACAAAAAAGATTGAAGTTTCATTGAAGAAATTGAAAAAAGCAGCAGAGAGAAGAATCTCGCTGTTGACTTTTTTCGGATAGCCGTAAATCAAGCCGTGCTTTGTGATCTCCGTGGGTGAATATTATCCATCCGAGCATCCGGCTTTATTTGGTAGTTTGATTTAAGCCTCTCGGTCGCACCCTCGCGTTCCGATTCGACACGGTGCGAGCTGTGTATATTTGTACCGCGATGCGAGACTGACCTGCGCAGCGCGAGGGGAAAACTGCGCGGTACTTGCATCGCGGTACACCGAGAGGCATGACCTATGCAGCGCCCACGTCGCGTTCTGCGTGATACTCATGCTACGGCACGCGTGGCGGCGGATGCAAAAACAAAACGAGGCAGACTGATCGAGCCTACCTCATTTTTCATATATCTATTTTTACTTTGACAGGAGCTTTTCGATGCAAGCGATCTTCGAGCAGATGCAAAGTGCTTCCGCGGCTACCCGAAGCTCGGACAGCGGAGGGAAGGTGGGCGCTATGCGCAGATTGCGATCTCGCGGATCTACCCCATAGGGGAATGCCGAGCCTGCCGGAGTTACCTTTATTCCGGCGCCGCTCATGAGCTCAAAGGTGCGCTTTGCGCATCCGTCGAGCAGGTCGAGCGAGATAAAATATCCGCCCTGTGGCTTGCTCCATTCGGCGATGCCGAGCCCGCCGAGCTCGCGCGTCATTATCTCGTCTACCGCCTCGAACTTCGGGCGGATTATGTCCGCGTGCTTCTTCATGTGGCGGCGTATGCCGTCCACATCCTTGAAGTAGCGTACGTGGCGGAGCTGATTTAGCTTATCGTAGCCTATCGTCTGCATGGACATGATGGATTTTATTCTTGCTATGTTCGCATCGCTTGCGGCGATAGCGGCAACTCCAGATCCCGGGAAGGATATCTTCGAGGTGGACACGAACATGAATATGAGATCTTCTTTTCCTGCCTTTTTCGCCTCGTCGAATATGTTGAGCTGCTTTACCGGCTCGCCGTAGAGCGAGTGTACGACGTATGCATTGTCGTAGAATATTCTAAAGTCCTTTGCCTTTGTTTCAAGTGAGGCGAGACGTCTTATCGTGTCGTCCGAGTATACGACTCCGTCCGGGTTCGAATACTTGGGCACGCACCAGATTCCCTTGATCGATTCATCCGAGCGCACAAGCTCCTCGACCATATCCATGTCCGGGCCCTCGCTTGTCATCGGTATGCTTATCATCTTAATTCCGAGCGATTCACATATCGAGAAGTGGCGGTCGTATCCCGGAACGGGACATAGGAACTTGACCTCGTTAAGCTTGCACCAGGGCTCGCAGCCGTCGGTCGTGCCGTACAGCATAGCTCTTGCCATAGCGTCATACATTATATTTAAGCTGGAGTTTCCGCATACGATTATGTTATCGGGTGCTACCTCCATTATGTCTGAGAATATCTTCTTTGCCTCGGGAAGTCCGTCGAGCAGACCGTAGTTGCGGCAGTCGATGCCGCTGTCCGAAATGCAGTCCTCCGATTCGGAGAATACCTTCAGCATATCCTTTGTAAGATCAAGCTGCTCCTTGCTGAGTATACCTCTTGACATATTGAGGTCGAGCTTGCGGCTTTGATACTCCGCATATTTATTTTTGAGCTGTTCGAGCTCCTTTTCAAGTTGTTCCTTCGGCATTTCGAGGTAGGTCATTTGAATAACTCCTTTTACCGTTTTCGGTAGTCGTTTGCGTCCGAGGCCTCGCCGTACACGCAAAAATAAAGCCGCGCAGGCTTTATCGTGCAGTGTGATCGGCGCGCCTTAGGGCAGGACGCGCTCTCTTTGTAATATTATAATACATATGTACGCAAAATGCAACACGAAAATGAAGAAATGTTTCGATAAAATTGCAAAAATACGAAAAATACTCCCATTTTTAGGTAAAATCTTTTTAAACCGTGCAATAAAAACGCATATTTCTTGCGAAATCGAGATTTTCTCCGCTCCTTTTGTTGCCTTATGCGTATGACCTGCGAGAAGCGATGCCGTAAATACTCCGGAGCGGATGAAAATGTTTTCGCGGACGTGCTATCCGAGCGGATGCGCGCATATATATTTAGCACGAAGGGGTGAGCCTTTTCTTGGAGATAAATGACGTGCTGAAATACCTTCCGCCGAGGGTGGCGGAGGAGATACTATGCTTTGATGAGCTTGCGCTGATAGACGAGATACGCCTCCGCTGCGACGGTGTGTGCTCGCTCACCGTGCAGGGAGCCAATCGTCAGCTCTCCTCGTCCTGTGCGCAGGAGGAGATGAGCGAGGCGGTTGCCGCGATCTGCGGAGGCTCGGTGCACTCGCACGAGGATACCATGCGTCGCGGCTTTGTCACCCTCCCGGGCGGGAGCAGAGCCGGAGTTTGCGGCACGGCAGTATCCGAGCGCGGCGAGGTCGCGGCTGTTTATCGGATCACCTCGATAAACATACGTGTGGCGCGCAGCCTCAAGAATGTGAGCGCTCAGCTCTGCTCGTATATGCGGAGATATTCGTATGCAAAGGGGCTGCTCATATACTCGCCTCCGGGTGAGGGCAAGACTACGTTGCTCAGCGATGCGGCGGCGTCGCTTTCCTCGCCTCCGCACCTGCGGCGGGTGGCGTTGATCGACTCGCGAGGCGAGCTTTATCGCCGAGAGCTGTTTGAGCATTCGATCGCGGACGTCTACACGGGGTATCCGAAGGCGGCGGCGATCGAGGCGGCAACTCGCACGATGAATCCGCAGCTTATCGTCTGTGACGAGATAGGCACGGTAGAAGAGGCGGAGTGCATACTTTCGCTTCAAAATACCGGAGTGCCGCTGCTCGCATCCGCACATGGCAGAGATGTTGCATCCTTGCTTCGGCGCAAGGGAATAGCCATGCTCCACCGCGCCGGAGTTTTTGACTGCTACGTAGGAATACGCAGAAGAAGCGGCGGCTTTTATCTCGATATGACCGAGCGCGGGGAGGTGGAGGCGTGAAGCTTATCGGTATGCTTGTCCTTGCACTTTCGATGGTTGGACTCGGCTTCGGCAATGCACGTGAGATAAAGCGAGAGCTTGCGATAACCGAGGAGCTGCTCGCGCTTGTAAAGCATCTGCACGTGCAGATAAAGGCGTACGCAAAGCCGCTTGAGGATATATATCGCGGCGTCGATTCGCCGTATCTCGAAAGCATCGGAGCCATATCTGCGCTTCGAGAGGGCGGTATGGCGAATATGGCGGAGCTGCTTTGCGCTTCGGTTGAGCAGGATACGTGCAGGGTGATTCGAGAGCTTGCCTTGGTGCTTGGTAAAACTCCCTCCTTTGACCAGATAAAGCTCTGCGCGGCGGCGGAGAGCGAGCTTGTGGCTAAAACAGATAAGCTCAGAAAAAGCGCCGGGGAGAGGGTGAAGCTGTCGCTGTCGCTCGGACTTGCCTCAGCCTTGGCTTCGGTGCTGCTTTTGATCTGAAAAAGTGTGAAGCGTTAGGGGTAGACGTAACCAATGGATATATCAATAGTACTTAAAACGGCAGGCGTGGGTATGCTTGTCGGCATAATATGCCAGGTGCTCACAAAAAGCGGCAGAGAGGAGCAGGCTATGCTCG
>CAZSUR010000032.1:0-9931 GCA_964610075.1 uncultured Lachnospiraceae bacterium | reverse complement strand
GAGTAGTCCGATATGGGGGACACGTCGTGAAGAACCTCCATAAGTCCCTCGTCTAAAAACCACTGATATGATTTCTTCTGGACTTCGATGAGGTTCGGCATTTCAAGAGCTTCGTTGATCTTCGAAAAACTCATTCTCACGTTTGTGCCGAGCTTTTGAGGTTTGACCATTTAAGTAATCACTCCATTCAAAAAAGTACGAATTATACCTCCATAACGCACAATACGGGGGCAAAATGAGGCTTTTTCGCAACAGCTCACTACCCCTACAGCATGCTGGTTACAGCTGAATTATAAGCTGCGAACGTTGCGCAAAAGCCCATCTCACTCCCGGAAAGTTTGTTTTGACGGTATAATCACAGGTAACCGAAAAATCAGCCTGGCATAGTGCTGAGTTGACATTTCGGAGATATGATGTTTTGTATCCGCTTTGACGATAAAGCGGAATACGATTTTACCATAAATAGAGAAAAAAGTCAATGGAAAAAATAAAGTTTACAAATATTTAACAAAATAATTTTTTCAAAAACTATTGAATTTCCCGGCATATTGTGGTATCATTCCGTATTGAGAGAATTTTGTGAACAATAATGATTGCTTCATTGGGGAGGTGAACGGTTTGCCTAATATCAAATCTGCTAAAAAGCGTGTAAAGGTTATTTCTACCAAAACACTTCAGAATAAGATGACTAAGACTGCTCTTAAGACAGCGGTTAAGAAGTTTGATGCTGCGGTTGAAGCAGGAGATAAGGCTTTGGCTGCAACCGAGTATAAGACAGTTGTAAAGAAGCTTGATCGTGCTGCATCGAAGGGCTTGCTGCATAAGAATAATGCCGCAAGAAAAAAGAGCCAGGCTACAAACAAGCTTAATAAGCTGAGCGTTTAATGCCTTTCTGAGAAAAAATAAAACGGGATCCGACTCGGTCGAGCGGGATTCCGTTTTTTTCTTTTTGTGTCAATGCGTCGGACGAGCTGCACGCTCGCTTGGCGCTTTTTTGTTTGTGGGATGCTTTCATGTGGCGCTTGTTGTGTGCCGATGAGCGGTGCGCTCATCCGGTGAATTTTGCGTTAGGCTTACTATGGTCTCAACGCGTTAGTATTGTGTGTGCGTCGTGCGCGCTTCTGTTTTGCTATGACTTCGCACGCGCTTTGCGTGACGTTTTCACGCTTCACTCCATCTCGCGCCGGCGTGCGTTGCGCACCGTTCTGTTTTTGCCTTTTCGGAGGCTCTGCCCTCACGCCGCGATGTATGCGCTCGCAAGATATGCGGTCAGTCCTTCCGCCGCAGCCTCGGCAAAGCGCGCCTGCCAATCCTCGCTTAAGAGCAGCGAGGCGTCGGTCGGATTCGTTATAAATCCGGTCTCTATCAGCACCGCGGGAGCGGTTACGTGCTTTACAACGTAGTATGTATCATCACCGTGCATGGGGAAGGGACGAGTCGATCTTCCGTCGAGCCTCTCGGAGATGCCGTTGCATATCGACTGAGCCATATTTGCGATCCCGGTGTTGTGGCCACTCTGGAAGTATACGCGCGTGCCGCCTACCTCCGATGAAGCCGGATACGAGTCGCAATGTATCGATACAAAGGCGGAGATGCCGTTTGCTGAGTTGGCGATGGCGCATCTTTCTTCAAGCGAGAGCGTGTAGGTGTCATCCTCACCGATGCCCTCCGGCATATCGTCGTTTTCGCGGGTCATTATAACGGTGCAGCCTCTTTTCTCAAGCTCTGCCTTGAGCTTGAGCGCTATCGAGAGATTGACGTCCTTCTCGCTTGACGAGCCGAGCAGCTCGGATTGCGCTCCGGTGTCGCTGTATCCTTGGCCTGCGTCGATGCATACCGTTCCCTCAAAACGCGTGAAGGTGCTGCCGGTAGGAGCGTCGCTTTGCTCGCCGGGGGAGAATACCTGCCACAGTATCACACCCACCGCGGCTATCGCGAGCACGGCTATAACTATATTGAAAAATCTGCTCGAGCCGCCCTTGTTCGGTGCTCTTTTACTTTGATTTCGCGGTGTCGCTCGATTTCTTGTAACGTATGAATTCATAGTTCTGTCCTTGCCTAAAATATCGTGCGCATACGGCGCCTGTTGAAAAAATAAAAGGAGTCTACGTCCGTCGGGCGGACACACAGACTCCCTTTGATTTTGTGACTTTGCTGCCGTTTATGCTCTTACGGTAGGCTGCTCCTCGTCGCGGCGGCTGATCTCGAAAGGAATCTTGTTATCCTCTGCGAACGAACGAAGCTTTGAATAGTAGCGCTTAAAGTCAGCCTCGCGGCCTTCAAGAAACTCGATTCCGGTGAAAGGGATCTCCTCGTCCTTGACGTTTATCGTTATTCTGTCAACAGTCTTTGTGCGCAATCCGAAAAGCACCTTTACGTCGGTATAATCAAAGATTATATTTTCAATATTGTTTTCGTTAAGACGATAGTGCGAGCCGTCATTCTTGCAATAGAAAACAAGTACGTTTTTGTGGATCGTTAAAAGTTCTCCATCTCTCATTGTGCAAATCTCTCCTCTGCATAATATACACTTTGATTTATGATATCACTAAAAAACGACCTTGTCAAGAATATATTTTCAGGCGTGCCTCAAAGCCCTCTCTTTTCGAGGTGAAAAAAGAGGTGCATTTATTTACAAAGTGGGAAAAGTATGCTATAATGAACGGTAAGCGGTCTGTATACCTTGCGGAGTGATGCGAACCGAAAAGGTCGCGCGCCGTGCGGTATGATAAAAATGCACCGAAAATCGGCGCGAAACTCACCTGCACTCGACCGCTTGGGATCAATCCGGAATATATCTTTGACCGAGGTGCCGCGGCACCTTAAAGGAGATCGTTATATGTACTCTTCACAAAAGGACGGAAAAAAGGCGAGACTTCGCCCGGTGGCAGCGATAGCTGTAATGCTTGCGGTGACGGTGCTCGCTTCGACGATAAAGCTCGGCATGGGAGTTGCAGTCAGCCTTCTGCCGATAGTGCTTTCGGCCATCGGAGTGGGAATACTTTCGTATGCCTACGGGCATCTTTCCGTGCTTCTTCTCCTGCCGGCGTACGCGCTTGCGCTGCTCGGCGGAACAAATCCCATCCGCGCGCTGCTAATGCTCGCGCCCTTTATCATGGGAAGCCTCGCGGCCTCGGCATATCGCCGCGGACGCTCGGTCACCGAGTGCTTGACGGCGGTGATTACTGCGCTTACACTATGCTACTTTGTCGTGTTCTGAGTCGTTATATACAAGGAGTACGGCTCGCTCGGATATGACAGCGTGCGGCTTTACTACTCCTCGCTTGATGAGATGAAGGAGCTTATGGCATCGTATGCCGTGAACTATAACGGGGAGACGATGTATCTTTTCCCCGCCGACGTGCTTGAGACCGTGATAGTTTTGATGATAAAGATGATCCCGGGCTTGTTTTTGGCGGCAGCCGGAGTTGCGGCGTATATCGCCTCGGCTGCGACCTATTCCTTTGCGGCAAAGCTCGCGACGCACGAAGACGAGAAGGCGAGAGTGCGCACGCTCGAGCTCGACGGTATCCCTGCTGTTATATTTATCCTGTGCTGCTTCCTCTCGGTGCTCATACTGTCGTGGGAGACGGTGGTAGGCGTTGTGTGCCTCAATCTTATGCTGATGCTCCTGCCCTACTACGCCGTGTGCGGAGTGAGGGATATAATTGCGTCGTTCAAGGCTCCCGGACGCAAGCTTGTGGCTGTATCGGTGAGCGTGCTCGCGGTGATGATGCTGTTTTCACAGCCGGTGATAGGCGTGGTGTACGTGGCTCTGTACGGAGCCTTCGGCTGCGTATCACGTGCGATAAGAAATACTCTCGGCGGTAATTCCGGAGAAGTAGAATAAATTTTTGGGAGGATCTATAATGTCGGACAGAAAAAAGATAACGTCTAAACGCGCGATAGACCCGAGAGCCGTATGCCAATTTCTGCTTTCGGTGGTGTTTATAGCGGGCTATATCGCGATATATTCGAAGCTTCCGGTTGACAAACGGATCCTTTTCACGGCGGCGGTGCTCGTGCTTTACGTTATCCTCAGCCTTGCGGTGATATTCCTGTTCCGCTCGGTGTCGGGTAAGCGCGCAAAGAAATCGAACGAGGACGTTAAGCCTATACTGAACAACATAACGCTCGATCTTATAATAAAGCTGGATATGCCGATAGTCATATGCACCGGCGAGGGCAAGATATCCTGGTACAACGATGCCTTCGAAGCTCTGCTTTCAGGCGGCCGCGGAGTATACGGAGCCGATTTCGATACGGTGTCCGGCATCTCGCTTGCGGCACTTCTCGGCGCTGAGTCGGAGGGGCTGTACTCGGAGGTGTTCGACCGCGTGTTCCAGATAAAGGCGTATACGATGAAGCCGGGAGACCGAAGCTTCTGCATCACCGTGTGGAAGGATTGCTCGGATTACAGACGCGTATACACGCGGCTTCGCGACGAGCAGACGCTGCTCGCTTATATAACCGTCGATAACTTCGACGAGATACTCCAATACGCAAAGGACAGATACAGAAGCGCCTCAAGCGAGGTCGAGACAGTGCTGAAAAATTGGGCATCTTCGGTCGGCGGAACGCTCAAGGAATACGAGAGGGAAAAGTATATATTCTTCTTCGAGGCGAAGTACCTTGATACCTTTATGGAGAGCAAATTCGATATACTCGATCGCGTGCGCGAGGTGCGCGTGGGCGACAGCAAGCTTCCGGTAACGATATCGATAGGTATCGCGCAGATAGACGGCACCCTTGCCGACAAGGAGCGCGCGGCATCCGCGGCGCTCGATATGGCGCTTGCGCGCGGCGGAGATCAGGTCGTTGTAAAGAACAGCACGGGCATGGACTTCTACGGCGGACGCACGAAGGCTGTGCAGAAGCGCACGAAGGTTCGCGCGAGAGTTGTGGCGAACGAGCTTGCGGCTCAGATGTCGAAAAGTCGCAACGTGCTTATAATGTCGCATAAAAATGCAGATTTCGACGCTGTCGGAGCGGCGCTCGGCATGGCAAGACTCGCCATGTTCTGCGGAGTTGAGGCGCATATCATCGCCAACCGCAACGATCCGACGGTGATGCGCTGCATAAAGCATATAAGCTCGCTTCCCGAATACGGCCCCGGCGCCGATTCGGTATTTATAGGCTCAGCCGAAGCGCAGGATACGATAAATACCGATACGCTTTTGATAATAGTTGACGTAAACAACTCGACCCAGTACGAGGCTCCGCAGATAGCGGAGATAGTGCCGAACGTGGTAATAATAGACCACCATCGCAAGACGGCGGAATTCCCGAGACAGCCGATAATCTCGTATATCGAGCCGGCGGCGTCCTCCGCCTGCGAGCTGGTTGCCGAGATACTCGAGCATTCGCTCCCGAACGGCACCATTGCAAAGGAGGAGGCGGACATCCTCTACTCGGGCATACTGCTTGATACGAAGCAGTTCACACGCAATACCGGAGTGCGTACCTTCAGCGCGATGCTTTATCTGCGCGGAGAGGGTGCAAATCCCGGAGATGCGCAGATGCTGTTTAAGACCAACCTCGACGCGCTTATGCGCGAGGCTCGCTTCGAGTCGAACGTGATAATATACAAGGGTATATTCGCCATCTCCGCAAACGATGGAGTAGGCGGAGACAGCTCGGACAGAATAGCCGCTGCAAAGGCGGCGGACAAGCTGCTTAGCGTTGAGAACGTCACCGCGTCCTTTGCGCTGTGCAGGATAGACGACGTTATACACATCTCGGCGCGCTCGTCGGGCAGCATAAACGTGCAGGTCATACTCGAGCGGCTTGAGGGCGGCGGACATTACGACTCGGCGGCAACTCAGGTCAAGACCGATTCGATGACAGATGCGCTGACCAGACTTAAAAACGCAATAGACGATTATATGAACGAAAACAGAAAGGATGCGGCAAAGGGCTGATCCGTATGCCGGCGCATACGGCCGCGGCTTTGCCGAAAGCGAAAGGTAGGTTCGGATATTTATGAAGGTTATTTTGTTACAGGACGTTAAGGCTCAGGGCAAGGCAGGAGAGCTTATAAACGTATCCGCGGGCTATGCGCGCAACTTCCTCTGTCCCCGCAAGCTTGCGGTAGAGGCTGACGCGAAGGCGATGAACGAGTACAAGAACAGAGAGGATGCAAAGAAATTTCATCACGATCAGGACGTCAAGGCTGCAAAGGAGATGGCAGCAAGACTCGAGGGCACGACCGTAAATATTTCGGTCGAGGCGGGAGCCGACGGACGTCTTTACGGCTCGGTTACGACAAAGGAGATAGCCGAGATGCTCAAAAAGCAGCACGGTATCGATATCGACCGCCGCAAGATGCAGCTTGCGGTGCCGATAAAAGCTTACGGAAGGTATTCCGTTACGGTAAAGCTGTTCCCGGAGATCTCGGGCAAGCTTACCGTAGTGGTTGATAAATGATTATGGAAGCATCATCTGAATTTGTAAGAAAGCTGCCCTTCTCGCTTGAGGCGGAGCAATCGGTGCTCGGAAGCATACTTATAGATCCCGAGTGCTTCAACGACGTTGTAAACATCATTACAAGCGAGGACTTTTATATGGAGGCGCACCGCGAGATATATCTTGCGATGCAGGACCTTTATTTAAAGAGCCGCACGATAGACGTGGTAACGCTGATAGATACCCTCGTCAAGCTCGGAGTGTACAGCGACGACGAGAGCAGCAAGCGCTACATCAAGCTTATCGCCGAGGTGGTGCCGAGCGCCTCGAATGTGCGCGATTATGCCGGCATCGTAAAGGACAAGAGCACCCTTAGAAAGCTCATCTCCGCGTGCGAGGAGATATCCGATGACGCTTACAGCGAGCAGGATGACGTCAAGCACATCATCGACGGAGCAGAGCAGAAGATATTCTCGATAGCAGAGGGCAACGAAAAGAAGGAATTTACCCCGATAAAAGAGGTAGTCGTTGCGACCTACGACCACATACACGAGCGCAGTATGCATCCGGAGCAGACCTCCGGTATAAAAACCGGATTTTCGGACGTTGACCGTGTGCTTGTCGGTATGGGAAAGGGCGACCTTATACTCATCGGAGCTCGACCGGGTATGGGAAAGACATCCTTTGCCATGAATATAGCGACCAACGTCGCTCAAAAGGAAAAATGCGCGGTGTGCGTATTCTCGCTTGAGATGTCCTGCGAGCAGCTCGTGTCGCGTATGCTCTCGAGCGAAGCGCTCGTTGACAGCTATAACATCCGCTCGGGAATGCTCACCGACAACGAATGGGTGAAGCTGGCAGGTGCGGCATCCGCACTCTCCGACTGCAATATACTCATCGACGATACCTCCGGAATCACCGTTACCGAGATGAAGGCGAAGCTTCGCCGCGTGAAAAATCTCGGGCTTGTGGTTATCGACTACCTGCAGCTTATGCAGAGCGACAGACGTATAGACAACCGCGTCCAGGAGGTTGCGGAGATCTCGAGAAACCTAAAGCTCCTTGCAAAGGAGCTCGGCGTGCCGCTTATCACCTGCGCGCAGCTCTCGCGTGGACCCGAGAGCCGTACCGATAAGCGTCCGATGCTGTCCGACCTTCGTGACTCGGGAGCGATCGAGCAGGACGCCGACATGGTCCTGTTCCTTTACCGCGACGAGTATTACAACGGCGACGAGGAGGCATCCCAGAACACCGCAGAGGTAATAGTTGCGAAGAACCGTCACGGCTCTACGGGAAATATCAAGGTGGGCTGGTTCGGTCAGTATACCAAGTTTGCGACCCTTTCGAATATGAATGAGAGTTGACGGAGCTAAGGTGGAAAATAAAGCAATAGAATCGGTTTTGGAGGAGTTTTACAGCACCGTGTCCGATGAGGGTATGCTTGACTCGGCGCGCTCGGTGATCGTCGGCTTCTCGGGCGGAGCCGACTCGGTCACGCTGCTCGATATTCTCGACGGATATTGCAGGGAGAGAGGGATAAAGCTCTCCGCTCTGCATCTGAATCACCGCATAAGGGGAGCGGAGGCGGAGCGCGACGAAGCGTTCTGCCGCGAGTTCTGCCGCGCGCGTGATATCGAGCTTTACGCCTTTTCGGAGGATATCCCGGCGTTGGCAAAAAGGGAAGGACTCGGGCTTGAGGAGGCGGCGCGTAACAGAAGATACGAGCTGTTTGCCGAGTGCGCCGAAAAGATCGGTGCCGACAGGATAGCTACCGCTCATAACGCGACCGATAATATCGAGACGGTGCTGTTCAATATGGTGCGCGGAAGCGGCCTTGGCGGACTGTGCGGTATCCCGCCGGTGCGCGGAAGCATAATCCGTCCGCTTATACGCATCCCGAAGGAGAGTATCGTTGCCTACTGCCATGCGCGCGGACTCGATTTTTGCGTTGATACGACAAACTCGGATACCGATTATACGAGAAATTATATAAGAAACGAGATCCTGCCGCGCCTGCGGAGCATAAATCCGCGCGTGGAGGACAGTGTATCGCGGCTCTGCCTTTCGCTTCGCGAGGATGAGCGCGAGCTCGAGCGTGCCGCCGGGGAGTATTCGCTTTCGTCGGGCAGAGAGACGCTCACGAGCCTTTCGACCGGATGCCTTTCAAGGGTATTGCGCCGTGAATATAAAGCGCTTACCGGACGTACACTTGAATCGGTGCACACGCAGAAGATGGCGGAGCTTGTCCGCTCGGATAAGGCTCACGCAAGACTTTCGCTTCCGGGAGAGGCGGATTTTGCGGTCGATCGCGACACCGTTTTCTTCGCGACAGATAAGGATAAGGAGGAATATTCGGCGGAGCTTCGGCCGGGTGAGAATCACCTACCGCGCGGAGGCGTTGCATATCTTGCAAAGGCGCCGCTTGATGATGACACCGAAAAAGATATAAAACGCCTTAAAAATATTTACAAAATATCAATGAACACGGCAGTCGATTTTGGTAAAATAAATGGTACTGTGGTGGCAAGAAGCCGACGCGACGGAGATTCTGTCCGTATCGGTGGGATGAACAGAAAGCTGAAGAAGCTGCTTCAATCGCTCAAGCTGACCGAGAGGGAAAGGGCGGCACTACCCGTGTTATGCGACGCGGACGGTATCATCTGGGTTCCGCATTTCAAGGTTGCGGATCGCGCTTTGGGCGAAGATAACAATTTACACATTTTTTATTTTGGAGATTAGTGACATGTCTGTTATAAATGAAGTTGACCATATTCTTGTAAACGAGGAGCAGATCGAGGAAGCTGTTACTCGCATTTCACGTGAGATAGATGAATACTACGACGGAACAGAGGGAAAACTGCTTTTGCTCGGAATTCTTAAGGGCTCGGTCGTTTTCATGGGCGATCTTATGAAGAACATCACCCATCCGGTCGAGATAGATTTTATGAAGGTATCCTCCTACGGTGCCGGAACAAAGACCACGGGAACGGTAAACATAATACTCGATCTTGTGCGCCATGATCTTCCCGAGACGAATATCCTCATAGTCGAGGATATAATAGACAGCGGTAAAACTTTGTCATACCTTGTAAACTACCTCAAGCTCAAGGGCGCAAAGAGCGTCCGCACCTGCACCATGCTTGATAAGCCGGAGCGCAGAGAGGTGGATTTCGAGGCAGATCACGTGGGACTCAGAATTCCCGATGAATTCGTTGTGGGCTACGGACTTGATTATTCCGAAAAATACCGTGCGCTTCCATATATAGGTGTGCTCAAGCGCGAAGTGTACGAAAAATAAGCATATATTTTTTGAAATATCGCCGTGCACGGCTCGGCGGTATAAATCGGTAGCTTGGAGAATGAAATGAAGAAAAACAGTATAAAGATTATCTTGTTTTACGCCGTTATCATTTTGGGTATGGTGATAGTTATCGCTACCATGTTTAACGGCGCAGATCAGAAAAAAACCGAGTATGGCGATCTGGTCGATCTCTTTCAGAACGAGGAAGTAAAGTCCTTTGTTGTC
>CAZSUR010000031.1:0-10527 GCA_964610075.1 uncultured Lachnospiraceae bacterium | reverse complement strand
GCTGTCGCGTGGAGCTTGTGTGCGCGAGCAATGCGAGCTATTGCTTTGATGCTAAGATCTCGTGGGACACCTTATCGACCGCAAGAGGGAGTATCTGCCACTCGGCCTCCTCCATCACGCGACGCTGGAGTGTCTCCGGCGTGTCGCCGTCCTTTACGTCGACCGCCTTCTGCATGATTATCCTGCCGCCGTCCGGTATCTCGTTCACAAAGTGAACGGTAGCCCCCGTCACCTTTACGCCGTAATCGAGTGCCGCGCGGTGGACACGGAGTCCGTAGAAGCCTTCTCCGCAGAAGGATGGGATAAGCGACGGATGTACGTTTATTATCCTTTCGGGATATCTTGAGGTGAAGCTTTCGCTCAATATCACCATAAATCCGGCGAGCACGATGAGGTCTATGTTATTTTGCTCAAGCAGCTCGATGATCGCGCCCTCGAAAAGCTCCTTTGTCGGATGCTCGTCGCGGCTTACCACAGCCGTTGCAACGCCGGCTTTGTCGGCGCGTGTGAGGGCATAAGCGTCCGGCTTGTTCGATATTACCAAGCGTATGCTTCCGCTTTTGATAATACCGTCCTTCTCGGCATCGAGCAGAGCCTGAAGATTCGTTCCTCCGCCCGATACAAGTACCGCTATGTTTGCGCTCAGCATAAAACTACGCCCTCGTCGCTTGCCGTAGTCTCACCGATTATATACGCATCCTCACCTGCCGCGCGAAGGGTGGCCAGAGCTGTGTCGGCATCGTTTTTGGATACGACCACGCTCATTCCGACACCCATGTTGAAGGTGTTGAACATATCGCGCTCGGGTATGCTTCCTTCCTTTGCTATCATGTCGAAAAGGGGAAGTACGCGTACAGCCGATCTCTCGATCTTTGCGGAGTAGCCCTTCGGCAGACTTCTCGGAATGTTCTCATAGAAGCCGCCACCGGTTATATGCGATACCGCCTTGACATTTACCTTGTCGAACAGCGCGAGCATCGGCTTTACGTATATCTTTGTTGGTGCGAGGAGCGCCTCGCCGAGCGAGCAGCCGAGCTCCGGCACGTACGTCTTTATATCCGAGTTTTCAACGTCGAATACCTTGCGTACAAGCGAGAAGCCGTTCGAATGAACTCCGCTTGACGGGAGTGCGATTATAACGTCGCCCTCGGTTATCGTGTTCTTGTCTATTATCTTGTCGCGATCGACAACGCCGACCGAAAATCCGGCGAGATCGTATTCATCCTCGGGATAGAAGCCGGGCATTTCGGCGGTCTCTCCGCCTATAAGCGCGCAGCCTGCCTGAACGCAGCCCTCAGCCACGCCCGAAACTATCGAAGCGACCTTTTCCGGATAGTTTTTTCCGACTGCGATGTAGTCGAGGAAGAAGAGCGGCTTTGCGCCGCAGCAGATTATATCGTTTACGCACATAGCGACGCAGTCGATTCCGACCGTGTCGTGCTTGTCGGTAAGAAACGCAATCTTAAGCTTTGTTCCGACGCCGTCCGTTCCGCTGACAAGCACAGGATTATTTATCCCGTTAATATCGAGCTCGAACAGTCCGCCAAAGCCTCCAATATCGGATGCCGCGCCTGCCGTCACCGTTCTTGCAATGTGCTTTTTCATAAGTTCTACCGCAGCGTAGCCTGCCGTTATGTCGACACCTGCGTTTTTATAGCTTTCGCTGAAACTTTTACTCATATCGGGCTTCCTTCTCCGTAAATTCGGAGCCTTTCTTTTATTTCTTGTTTCGGTTTCCGTTATAAACGGATCATTTCGTGTTGTTCGGTATATCGGTGGGATATTTTCCGTCGAAGCAGGCTGTGCAGAAGCCCTCCTGACGTCCGACTATCTTCGTTACGTCGGCAAGAGGCAAAAATCCGAGCGAATCCGCGCCTATTATCTTCGTTATCTCCTCGTTCGTGTGGTTGAACGCGATGAGATTCTCCTTCGAATCTATGTCCGTTCCGTAGTAGCACGGGTAGAGGAAGGAGGGAGCCGATATGCGAACGTGCACCTCGGTCGCGCCCGCCTCGCGGACAAGTCTGACTATTCTCGCACAGGTAGTTCCGCGCACGATTGAGTCGTCTATCAGCACAACGCGCTTTCCGCTTACCGTAGCGGATATGGGATTGAGCTTGATCCTTACTCTGTCCTCGCGAGCCTTCTGTCCCGGAGCGATGAAGGTTCTTCCGATATATTTGTTCTTTACAAATCCTATGCCATAGGGGATACCTGACTGACTTGAGTAGCCGAGAGCAGCATCAAGACCCGAATCCGGCACGCCGATTACAACGTCCGCCTGCACCGGGTGCTCGAGCGCGAGGAACGCGCCTGCGCGTCTGCGCGCTTCGTGCACCGACTGTCCGTCGATGACCGAATCGGGGCGCGCGAAGTATATGTACTCGAATATGCAAAGAGCGTGCTCCTTTGTCATGCAATGCTCTCTGTTCGAGTGCATTCCGTCCTTATCTATCGTGACGATCTCGCCCGGCTCAACGTCTCTTAAGAAGGTTGCTCCGACCGCGTCGAGCGCGCAGGATTCCGATGCAACGATGAATCCGTTATCATCGGTCGTTCCTATGCAAAGCGGACGGAAACCATTCGGATCGCGCACCGCGACGAGCTTGTCCTGCGCCATCATAACGAAGGAGTACGCGCCCTTTATGCGCTCCATTACACTGCCTATTGCCTTCTCGGTCGAGTCGCAGGTGAGCTGTTCGCGCTTAATCATGTATGCGATAAGCTCGGCGTCTCCCGTTGTGTGGAATATCGAGCCGGAAAGCTCAAGCTCCGAGCGGAGCTCGAGTGCGTTGACGAGACTTCCGTTCTGCGCGAGAGCCATTCTGCCGTTGATGTGGTTTATAACTACCGGCTGCGCGTTCGTGCGGTCTCTGTCGCTTGCCGTGCCGTAGCGCACGTGGCCGAGAGCCATGCTGCCTTCACCGAGATCCTCGAGGATCGCCGGGGTGAACACATCGTTTACGATGCCGGAATCCTTGTAATACTTGAATTCGCCCTCACGGTTTACAACGATTCCGCAGCTCTCCTGACCGCGATGCTGGAGAGCGAAAAGTCCGTAGTAAACGGTCGAGGCGATATTGTACGCTTTCGGGGAGAATACGGCGAATACGCCGCATTCCTCATGTATTTCATTCATGCTCATCTGTATCAGCGCCTTTCTTTTGGGGTGTGATCGCTTTTCGGCTGAATTATTCGCCGAGCAGACGCTTCATTATTTCTGCGTATGCATCCTCAACTCCGCCGAGGTCGCGACGGAATCTGTCCTTGTCAAGCTTTTCTCCGCTGACCGAATCCCAGAAGCGGCAGGTGTCGGGCGAGATCTCGTCCGCGAGCACGATGGTGCCGTCGGCGGTCTTTCCAAACTCAAGCTTGAAGTCGATAAGCTCGATGTTGAGATCCTTTAAATACTCGGTGAGGATGGTGTTTATCTTGAAGGAGTAGCCGGCGATGAGATCAAGCTCCTCCTTTGATGCGTAATCCATTGCGAGAATGTGATACTCGTTTACCATCGGGTCGCCGAGATCGTCGTTCTTGTAGCAGTACTCAAGCACCGTCTTGCCGAGCTTGGTGCCCTCCTCAAGTCCAAGGCGCTTTGCAAGCGAGCCTGCGGCGATATTGCGGACGATGACCTCGAGGGGAACGATGGAGACCTTCTTTACGACCGTTTCGCGATCGGAAAGCTCCTCGACGAAGTGGGTGGGTATGCCGTTCTTTTCAAGCAGCTTCATAAGATGGTTGGTGACACGGTTGTTTATAGCTCCCTTGCCGAGGATAGTGCCTTTTTTAAGGCCGTTGAATGCAGTGGCGTCGTCCTTGTAGTCAACGATGCAAAGGTTGGGATCGTCGGTTGCGAATACCTTTTTTGCTTTTCCCTCGTAAAGCTGTTCTGTCTTTTTCATTTGTTCATCCTCCGTTATTTTGTGATTTATATATTTTTATTTTTTATCAAAGTGTGCTGTTTAGTGCGGCGTCCTTCTTTTCGACCGCCTCCGCCATCTCGCGGCGCTTGTCCTGAAGCTTTGTATAAAGCTCGGGATCGCTTACGGCGAGTATCTGTACCGCGAGTATAGCTGCGTTCTCTGCTCCGTCTATTGCGACCGTGGCTACCGGCAAGCCGCTCGGCATCTGAACGGTAGATAGCAGAGCGTCGAGTCCGTCGAGAGTCGAGGACTTTATCGGTATTCCTATCACCGGAAGGGGAGTGTTAGCCGCAAGCGCTCCCGCAAGATGAGCAGCCTTGCCTGCCGCCGCGATGATAACTCCGAATCCGTTCGCGTATGCGTCCTTTGCAAAATCGCGGGTCATTTCGGGTGTGCGGTGAGCGGACATTATGTGTGCCTCGAACGGTACTCCGTATTCCTTTAATACCTTGAACGATTTTTCGACTATCGGCAGATCGCTGTCGCTGCCGAGAATTATTCCGACCTTTTTCATGATGCTTCTCCTTTGTAAAAAAGATAAGCCCCTGCACACTTAGTCCTATTTAAGGCACAAAGGCGCAGGGGTTTTTATACAGTTATGCGATTTGTACAGATAGTGCAGGGAAAAGAACACACTCGTTCCGCGGCCGGAGTGATATTGCGGTATGAAGATGTTACCGTTATAAGACAACAATGCGGTCACGGCTGCTCCTCCTTTTTTCTTGGTAAAGAGTAGTTTGGCGTATCATATATTCATGCACACGGCATCTGTACTTTGTTCTGCAAAAGCGCGCGGATATCGGCGCTTTTGCGAAGCCTTTTTGGGGCTCGGTGAGTCGCACGACGCGAAATAAATCACCTTTTCTACTATTATATCATAAAACCATTCTTCGGGCAATAGATAAAGATAGACAAATAAGGTAAAAGTAAAAAAAGAAGTTTGTGCATAATAATAAATCTTATATGATTTCCGATATCATGATGCCGTTCTCGATGCGTATCGGGCGAGCGCGGACTATCTCTCCGGGGGCAACTTTGATGTCTGATATTACCTCTGTTTCAATGAAGTTGGAGGTGTGTCCCTTTATCCTTCCGCCACGGCAGGATTCGGCAAGAACCGCGCCGATATTGCCTGCTCTCAGCTCACGGCAAAGTATCTGCTCGCTTGTCTCGCTCTGCAGGCTCGCGAGCCTTGCGGCTCTCTCGTTTTTGATATTTTCCGGGACCTGATCCGGCATATCCGCCGCCTCCGTTCCCGGCCTTACCGAGAAGGGGAACACGTGCACGTGGAGAAACTCCGCCTTTTTCGTGAACTCGAGCGTTTTCGCGAAATCCTCCTCCGTCTCACCCGGAAAACCGGTCATAAGATCGGTGGAGAAGTTTACGTCCGGCATCACTTTTCTTATATAAGCCATATTTTCAAGCGCCATATCGGCGTTGTATTTTCTTCTCATCGAGGCGAGAGTTCTGCTGCATCCGCTCTGCATCGAGAGATGAAAGTGATGCGCCGCCTTCTCCGACTCCGCTATCGCATCTACCACCCTCGGCTTCATAAAGGACGGATCGAGCGAGCCGAGGCGTATCCTCTTTATTCCCGAAAGCGCGTTTATCTCGGCAATGAGCTTCGGCAGGTCGTAGCTGTAAGCCGAGGTCTCGATGCCGGTCAGCACCACCTCGCTGCAGCCCGATTCCGCAAGAGCTCGCACCTCGTCTACAACGTCGCACCGAGGCTTCGAGCACACGTCTCCGCGCAGCTTCGGTATGATGCAGTAGGCGCAGTTGGAGTTGCAGCCGTCCTGTATCTTCACGTACGCGCGGACACGTTCAAAGTGCCGTATGTGCATGGGTTCAAAGCCGGAGTCGGCATTCGGGATGCTTATCCTGCCGGCTCCGGACGAGTGCTTGCCCGAGAGCATGGCTACGGCGGCGTCTGCCGCCTCCATCTTGTTTTTGGTGCCGCATATAAAATCCACGCCCGTTATATCGGCGATCCTCTCCGCCTGGAGTTGAGCCGCACAGCCGGTCACGATGACGAATGCCTCCGGATTTCTTCGCACGGCGCGACGGATCATCTGCCGCGTCTTGCGCGTGCTCTCCTCGGTCACGGCACAGCTGTTTATTATGTACGCGTCGCAGGGCTCGGAGAAGGGAAGTACCTTTATTCCGCGCTCCTCGAGCGATTCCTTTATTGCCTGGCTCTCGTACTGATTTACCTTGCATCCGAGAGTGTAGATTCCCGCTGTTTTTGTGTTCATATGGCTCTGCCTTCCGATAATTGGCTTGTGGGTATGCGTGTGATGCGGCGCACGGCCGCACGGCATCGTACAGCTTCGCTTACTTTGCCGAAAAGGGTGCTATGCCGTTGTCGGCAAACGCTTTTTTTGCTGACTCGTTTAATGCAAAGAATACCTTGCTGTGATCCTCCGCCTTGCACCAAACCTGCATTGTGATTTCAAGTGCGGTCGCGCTCTGCGAGGAGAGCCCAACGAAGGGAGCCGGCTCGCTTAGCACCATAGGCTCGCTTGCGGCGGCGCTGTACAGAAGCTCCTTTACCTTATCGACGTCGTTTGAGAGGGCTACGTTAAAGGTGAGCCCGACGCGTCTGGTATCTTCGTTCGAATAGTTTACTATCGCCTGATTTGTCAGGTTGCCGTTCGGCAGAGTTATCGTCTTGTTGTCCGTGGTGAGCAGTATCGTATAGAATACCGTGATAGATCTTACCGTGCCGGAAAACGCGCCGGCGTCGATGTAATCACCGACCTTGAATGGCTTGAATATGAGTATCATGAAGCCTCCGGCGAAGTTGCTGAGGCCGCCCTGGAGCGCTATACCCACGGCAAGTCCTGCGGATGCAAGTATGGTAACGAACGAGGTGAGCGGAACGTCCATTACCGCAAGTGCGGAGATAACGACAAGTATCTTAAACGAGATGTTGAGCAGACTCTTTAAAAATGAGCGAACGCTCTCGTCGATGCTCTTTATGGCACGGCCGTTGATTATGGTATTGGTCAGCCATTTTGCAAGCTTGAAGCCTACCGCAAGTATGATTATCGCTGCGATGAGCTTTGTGCCGTATTTGATCGCAAGATCTACTATGAAGCTAAGTATGCTGTTTAAAATATCCATGGCTCGGTGCTTCCTTTCGTTTGTTGTTTATAAAAAATCAGGCACCGGAAAGGTATCCGGTGCCAAATTGGATTCAGATGATTTCTTTAAGCTTTGCGCTCTTTCCGACTCTGTCGCGGAGATAATAAAGCTTGGAGCGTCTAACCTTACCGTGACGAACCAACTCTACCTTCTCAACGTTCGGCGAGTGAATGGGGAACGTCTTTTCGACACCGACACCGTATGAAACGCGTCTTACCGTAAAGGTCTCGGAAATTCCGCCGCCCTTTTTAGCGATAACAGTTCCCTCGAAAATCTGAATACGCTCTCTTGTACCCTCTTTGATTTTGTTGTGAACCTTAACGGTATCTCCAACAACGACCGCAGGCACCTCGGTCTTAAGCTGCTCATTTGTCAAAGCCTTGATCAAATCCATGGTGGCTTCCTCCTTAAAAAAACGGACATTCGTGCAGAGCTTCGCAGAGGACTGTCCTTATTTGCATTTATAACAGATAGATTATACCATGTTTTCACTGTGCTTTCAATATGAAAAACTTATTTTACAATTTATTCACATTTGCCGTGAGTTAAACGCTTTCACTCTCGTATATATAGCCGCTGTCCGAGCACATACGGTAGAATTTCTCCATCTCCTCCGCGTTTCCGAAGTTGTGGCGGGATAGCTCTTGCGTAAAGCTCTCGCGAAGCTCCGGAGAGTCGAGCATACGCTTTACTCCGTCGTAAAGTCCGTCTGCTCCGATCTCGGTTATTATTCCGAAGCGACCGTTATCGAGCTGTTCGTTTGCCGAGAGATAGTTTGCCGCAACTATCGGGCGGCAGAGCATCTTTGCCTCCTCTATCGTTATCGGCTTGCCCTCGTATCTTGACGGGAGCGCGAATATATCGGCATATTTGATGTATCCGTAGGGGTTTGCGGTGGGACCGGTGAGTATAAGCGAGTCCTCGACTCCCGCCTCGTGCGCGGCTGAAAGTATAGCGTCGATCTCAGCCTTGTCTCCGCCGCCGACCATATACCAGCGGACGTTGTAGCCGTCCGATATGAGTCGCTTCAGCGCAGGAACGACAAAGTCGCTGCCTTTCTGTTCGCATATTCGGGCTACAGTTACGATGCGAACTCCGTCGAAGTCGCTGTCGGTGAAGGTTTCTCCCTCCGTTGCCATGTCACGTACAAGCGATGGGCTGTTGATGTTCTCCATCATGACGCATTTGTCTTTTATCTGCGGAAGCTTGTCGACAAGTCTGCGGTGGCAGGCCTCGGATACGTTTACTATATAGTCGCAACGCTCGAAATACTTCATATACAGCGCATCGTCTCTCGGCGGAAAGCTGTAATCGAAGTGGAGCCACGCGATCTTCTTCTTTGCCTTTACCTTGTCGCACATATAGAACATCGTGCGGTCGCCCCAGAAGGCAACGGCTACGTCATACTCTTTCTCCGGAGCCTTGAACCGGCGGAGAAGTCTGCACCACATTCTCGTTGCCGTAAAGGATTTGGTCTTGGGCGACAGTATTATCTTGAAAAAGTAGGGGATAACCTCAAGGATAGCCAGCGGCTTCTTTATGAAGCAGCGTAGTATCGTCTGTATGGCGTTCTTTCCGCTGAGCAAGAACATATCCCCGTATTCAAGAGGCCCGGTGACCTTTATCGGCTCGGGGATGAGATCGTAGAGCAGTCCTTCCTTTTTTGCCAGGAGCAGCTCGACGTCGAATTTATCGAAATCCAGCTCGTTGAACATGGATAGGAATGCTTTTTCCGTTCCTGCACAGTTCATCATTATACCGATGACCAGCATCTTCTTTTTTTGTTCCATAGCAATGCCTTTCGTGCGCCGCGGCGCCTTTTTTATTTTGCTTCGGTCAGTGATATTTCTTCATGTCGGTGCAAAGACCGGCGCTTGACGGCTCGAGCCCTCCGGCATAGAGATGCGAGGTGTCTCCGATAGCCGTTATCTTCGCTACCGCCTGCATCGGGTAGGGAGGATATTCGTCCATGAATATCGTCGTGACAGATGAGGGGGCAAAGAAGAAGTTCTCCCAAAGCTGTGCCGGTGCCGCGCTTGCTATCGCGGCGAGCATGGCAAGTCCGATACCCTGATGGCAGAACAGCGCTATCACCTGGGATTTGTCGGTGCCCTCGTCAATGTCGTAAAGCTGGCCGTTTCTGCGATAGCCGTGAGATGCGAGAAGCTCGTCAAGACCCTTTTTCGTGCTATCGAACAGCTCGATCGCGTCGGTATCCTTGAAAAGCTTGTGATTTTTCCAATTTGCTCGGTCATAGAGGCCATCCACCTCGGTTGACCAATACTGCGGCGTGACGCACCACGGATTGCACTTCGGGCCGAAGGGCGCCGGCAGTCCCTTTTCCTCGTAGTCGGGGCAGAGGGTAGCGCCAAACTCCGCAAGCCAGGGAAGCTCCTTTATCGGAAGTCCGCTTTTCTTTATAAACGGAGCGGCTGTCGCCTTTGCACGTCCATATGGCGAGACGTATGCCGCGGTTATATTCTGACCGAGCAGGCGCTCGGAGAGCAGCTCTGCCTCCATCTTGCCCTTTTCGGTGAGGTTATCGTGTTCGTAGTCGGGATCTCCGTGACGTATTATAAGAATCTTCAATTTTACATTCCTCCGAGATAGCTTTTTTGCTCGTCTGTGAGCTTGTCTATATTTACGTTAAGCGAAGCAAGCTTTATGCGTGCGACCTCGTTGTCTATCTCAGCTGGAACCTGATATACCTTGTTTTCAAGCTTGCCTTTATTCTTTGCGAGATATTCAAGAGATTTTGCCTGTATTGCGAAGCTCATATCCATTATCTCCGCCGGATGGCCGTTTCCTGCGGCGAGGTTTACAAGGCGTCCCTCCGCCAGCAGATTCAGGGTCTTTCCGTTCTTCAAGCGATAGCCGGTTATGTTCGGCTTGCGCTCGGATATCTCAACCGAGACAGATGCGAGCTCATCCTTGTTTATTTCGACGTCGAAATGGCCGGAGTTTGAAAGCAGAGCTCCGTCCTTCATCGTAAGAAAATGTCTTTCACGTATTACGTCGCGGCATCCGGTGACCGTGATAAACAGATCACCGAGCGGTGCCGCCTCGTCCATCGTCATGACGGTAAAGCCGTCCATTACCGCTTCGATAGCCCTGACGGGATCTATCTCGGTCACGGTGACGAGCGCTCCCATGCCCTTTGCGCGCATGGCGATGCCCTTTCCGCACCAGCCGTAGCCTGCGACGACCACAGCTTTTCCGGCAAGGATCAGATTCGTCGTGTTCATTATACCGTCAAGAGTTGATTGACCGGTACCGTATCTGTTATCGAAAAGATGTTTGCAGTCCGCATCGTTTACGTCTATCATCGGATAGTTAAGCCTGCCTGCGCGCTGGCGCGCGAAAAGGCGATGGACACCGGTCGTGGTCTCCTCACAGCCGCCTATCAGATTCTTTCCGTACTCGCAGTTATCCTCATGCAAAAGCTGGATGAGGTCTC
>CAZSUR010000030.1:0-10601 GCA_964610075.1 uncultured Lachnospiraceae bacterium | reverse complement strand
TATTCTCTTATCGACACAAGCCCCTCCGAGCTTATATCGTATCTGCAGAGCACTTCTCGCATCGAGCGGTAGAAGGATGCAAGCGTATCCGGAAAAACGGCGGTCGAGCGAAGGGATGCGTATGTATATTCGAGCAACGCCTCTGGGCTTGCATCAATACTTTCGTCGCGCACCAGCCTCATCGCCTGCCTGTCGGCGCGTATCTTATCGTACCTTGTGCACAAGAGACGGAATTCGTCGTATAATTTATCATTTGAAAGAAAATCGCGAAGGATATTCTGTCGATAGACAATATTCTCGGTCAACATAAGCGGCTTTGAGACGACCGACAGAAAATACGCCGCCTCCTCCTCGCCGCAGACCGACTCCGCCGCGCGGTCAAGCGAGAGGTCGTATATAACGTCGAACTCTCTTGATTTTTCCTTCGTTTTTTCAAGCAGGCTGAACTTCACGGCTCATCCCTCCCATCCGTCGCAAAATAACTCGCTCACGCCTTAAAATCGGCTTCAAGAGCCTCTTTTGTAAGGCGGTATTTTTTAATTATATCGCAAGCAAAGGAGGAGCTGTCCTCCCTTTTTCTCTCTATTTTATAGGTTCTGCGGTTTCCGTCCGAGGTATCCACCGCCACGTTGAGATAAGGTATCCCGTCAGATACCAATCTGTGCTGATGCGTGACGTAAAGCCCGGACACGCTCATCCTGTCAAGGGTGCTTGCCAGCTCCGCCGTATTTTTCAGCGCGTTTTCCTCGTCGGTCGACGAGTAGGTCTCGTTTAATAGCACAAGCGAGTCGCCTCCGACCGATGAAAGTATCGCCTTTACGCGATTGTCCTCCTCGACAAATCTTCCGCTGCCCGAAAAGCGCTCGTCATGCGGAAAATGGGTAAGCACCGCATCGAAAAGGCGCATCTCGGCGCTTTTTGCGGGTATGGGACAGCCCATAAGAAAGAGCACCGCGGCAATGCCTACCGTGCGAAGATAGGTGGTCTTTCCTCCGCCGTTTGCTCCGGTGAGGAAGAAAAAGTGCTCGTCCGGATCAAAATGCACGTCGTTCGGCACGATATCGTCCTGCTTTGCAAGCAGAGAGATATCGTACGCATCGTATATATCGGTTCTCGCATCGTGCGATACCGTTGGATAGCAGAGCGGTATACCATGCTCGGATATGCGGCGCATAAGTCTGCATATCTCGATATAAAAGCCGAGCTCCGCATGATAACGGAGTATATCCTCCGAGAAAACATCTCCACGCGTCGAGTAAAAATCCGCGAGAACCGCAAACTCGTTCGGATAAAGCCGGAAAAGGCTCTCGAAAAAGCTTCGGTCAAGCTGTCTTGACATAGCTCCGCCGACAGATTCGATTGAAACTCCGAGCTTTTGCGCGCAATCGACCAGCTTCGCCTCAAGCCCGGGCTCAGCTCCGCGTCTGAAGCGAAGCTTCTTTCCGCCGATCGAAAAGGTGCACTCAAAGGCAGAGGCGGAGGCTTCGGCTATAGCATCAAGCTCGCGCGACAAGCCCTCGCAGTCGATATCGCTCGCAAAGGAGGCGAAGAAATCGGAAAAACGGCGGACAAGCATAGGCAGCTCGCGTGTATCGTCCGCGAGATCCGCTCTCGCCGCCATGCGAATAAATTTAACGTAACGTGAAAGAAGCTGCGGATATATCGCATCGCGCTCCTGCTCACACGATGCGGAGGTAAGGCACTCGTGCATATGCAGAAGCTCCGCTTGAAGCTGATACAATTCATCAAAGCGGCGCAGCTCCGATTCGTCGCAAAGAAACTCGAACACCCTCTGTCTTTCGCCGATATCACGCTCACAGCAGATATATCCTGCTCGCCGCAGCACGTCGGGAGAGATAAGCAGTCCCAGCCGCAGATCCTCGAAAACGTGTTCGGGGATCCGATTTTCGGACGCGGCATCAGTATATAAAAGAGTCGGAAATCTCATATCTCTGCTCCAAGCCTTCCTCAAATAATACGGTAAAAAATATACCTATTATAATGATAGACTAAAAGCAGCTGCAATTCAATTGATTTTTTGTAAACAAACACCATGTGCCCGAAATCAATTCACAAAATATTCACAATAAAAAGCGCGTTCACCTATTGCAATTTTCGAACTCATGTGATATAATAACCGTACGCTTTTAGGAGACACGTTCTCAAAATCGCGTATGGCCTGTTGGTCAAGCGGCTAAGACGCCGCCCTCTCACGGCGGAAACAGGGGTTCGATTCCCCTACGGGTCACCAAAAAAAGCATCTGCAATCGCAGATGCTTTTTTGTTTTATCCTCATGTTAATATTTTGTTCTATCTCACGTCAAAAATCCCACGTCGATAACAAACAACGTGGGATCTAATTTTCTGCCGGTGGATAGCGCACCGCGCTTGCTTAGTATGCACCACTCTTGTTTATGCCGTGACACGCTTGCTTATGGCGCACCGCGAGACGTGCCGACCACATCGGACGCTCTTGCCCGAGTGCCGTGCACGTATCCCGATATACGCATTTTCTATCACGCCGCAAGGCGCTCCTCTGTCGACTTATCCGATGGCACCGCAAAATACATCATTTGCCGTTCCGTAACGCGCTCGGAGCGTCGACATATCCACCACATCGTACCGCGCGGACATCGTCTCTGCCGCAACTTACACCGCGCGGATTTATGCCTCGCGGTCAAGCAAGACTATCGTCGGACGGCGTGTCACCACATCTCGTGCAAAGCACACCTGCTCGCACAAGCACGGTAAGCAGGCGTGCGGCATCCTCATCGAGATCGAGCAGAGCATTCTCGCCGTCGCCCCCTCTGCCCCGTAGCAGTCCGCTCGCGACAAGCTGCTCTAGCGCCGGCTTATAGCTTGCATCAACGTCGCAAAGACGCTCGTAGCGATCGAACAGCCGCGCACGATCCATTACGACAAGCAGCCTTATCGAGTCCTCGCTCAGATCTATCACCGTGTTCTCTCCATCGCCGCCTTTGCCGGTGAGATAGCCTTTTTTCAGTAGCTTGTCAAGTGTCGGACGGTAGTACGGGCTCTCCACCTCGCGCAGGCGAGTGTATCGCTTCCCGCTCACCTCGTTCTGCATCGAAAGCAGCCTCTCTGCTTTATCGGCAGAGCGCCTGACATCGCCGCATATCGAATCTATCTCCGATTTTATCGCACGGACCTCCTCCAAAACACTCATTGCCTCATCCTCCTCCTTTGCAGTATGATAATAGTTTGACACCTCGCATAAAAAGCCCTCCCATTCGGGCAGGATGTACAGCGGACAGTTCTTTTTTGCGCCACGCCTGATAGAATCGACTCCGTACATCCACCAATTGTGCGTGTATACGTCAAGCTCAGGCTCAAGCGAGTGCTTTGCGCACAGATACGCCACAAGCATCGCGAGAGTTTTCCGGCTCTCTGCGTCGTTACCGATACATTCTATTGATATTGTATCGAGATTCCCTCCGATAAGCTCGCCGCGGTGTCCGCGCCGCCGAGCCGTACCGTCGCCTGCGTGCCAGCCCTGCTCGCTGTCCTCGAGCTGCTGCCATATCTCCTCTCTCCAGACCCAATAGTGCACTGCGATGCCTCCGCAGTTGAGGTTCGGATAGGTCGCTCTCGCATACTGCTCCGCCGGAGTCGTTTCCACAGCCGTTGATATATCCGCGGTATTGTGGACGGTAATACCTCGCGGCTTGCCGTCTGCGCCTATCGCACGGCAGGGCTTGACCTTGCCGCCCATCGGGATATAGTTGCAGACGCGCTTGTGAGCTCTCGCACCGTTCGGGGTTATCTTTCGCTTTATCCTGAAATTAAACTCACCGAGCGAAAGGTCGGTTACGCTGTCCGGGATAAGATATGCCATGCGTCAGTCTCCCCTTTTTATAAAATTCGAGAGCGCTTCATGCGCGCCGGTACTTGCAAGTCCGCTGACAAGACCACCGAGCAGTATCGCAGGATCGAAAGCAAAGCCATTTATCCATACGTTAAGCGCAACCCCGAGCGCCGCCATTATAAGCGGAATGAAGCGGTTCACTCTGTCCCCCGGAACAATATTTTTTAAAATATAGCCGACGCACAGACATATAGCTACGACCATAGCCACAACATATTCGTTTAGATATTCCATTAGAGCTCACCTCCCCCACAAACAGCTCACCCTCGCTCGCCCAAAGCGGACGATGCACCCTCGATGCGCGAAAGTCTGCTCTCGAGCGCGCACACGCGCCCCTCGAGGCAGTTCGCGCGCAGCTCGCTCTTTTCAAATGAGCTTGCGAGCTGATTTATCGTCGTGTTGAGCCGCGTGATAGACGTATTCAGCTTGATTATCGGAGTGACCACCGCTATCATCGAGGCTATCACTCCCATAAGCATGATAAGTATCTGATCGTTCATTTTAACTCCCTCCAATAATATTTTGCACGTTGCCCACCTCGGAAAAGCGCAAGCGAGTGCAGCGATCGATGCGATGTGCGCATTGATCGAGCGCTCCGAAACAAATCAAAAGCATCATCCTCGAATAGCAATTTTTTCAAAGATTACGATAAAGCTTTGTGCAAACAATAATAAAGGAGCCGGAACGTCGACGCTCCCTTTTATCAAAGCACAAAGGAGAAAAAATATGAAAAAGAATAAAAAATATATGTGCGAGGATGCATTTTTGACAAATCCGGTAGCATCGGCAAACGATGCGACCGGATTTGCCGTAACGGTACCGCAAAACGACACCGAGGCAAAGGAGCTCTCCGATATGCAGGGCGGCGTGCCCCTTTCATCGCATAAAGACAGCCGCACGCGAAGCGAGCTTATCGGGGTGGAGCGCCGCCGCAAAGTCGACCGAAAAAGATAAGCTCCGTCGCGCAAGCGGCATGATGCGTTGATTCTCTGCCAAACGATACTGCGGCGCACACATCGCTCCGCCTCAGCTTCACTGTCGCCGCGCCCCGAGCCGTGATGCGAGTGTGCCCCTGCAATTGCATCGGTGAGGTATTGTCGCAAACCTCCGCCGGCACAAACAAACTCCTTCCAAAGCACCATGTCGACCTCCGCGACCACACTCCGTCGCGCAAGCCTCGCTACGACCCATCGAGCCGCTACGCACTCCCCGGTGCAACGCCACCTGTCCCTCTCCCCTGCTTTTCCGCGCCCATATTAGCATGCGCGACGCGTGATTGTCAAATTATACCGCAAAAGGGAAACAAAGGGGAATTCCGTGCAACTCCACGACACGATATATATCCTTTTGACAAAGCGTCGGCGGTATGCTATAATTGACACATAACAGAATTTTATTATATAAAAATCTTAAAGCCTGTCGGCTTTTGCGGTCGTGTAACCGCTATGTGTCAATTGACGGCGTCGCAAAAACGTCCTTGCAAGCAAAACATTTTTGCTCCCGATATAATTGCGCAAGTGCACGCTCGCATTGCCGCCGCGCGGCTTATCCGAGCGGAATATCACAAAAGAAGGATCTAAACCCACAGACCTATAAATATATATCATAATAATACGGAGGATTTGCTATCATGTTAAAAGGAAATGCCGTTGTAGGGCAGTCCGGCGGACCTACCGCCGCCATCAACGCTACGCTGTCCGGAGTAATACGCGGAGCGCTTGAATGTGATTCTATCGAAACAATATACGGAGCATTCAACGGGATCGACGGTGTGATCTCGGAGCACTTCTGCGACCTTGGTGAGCTCGTGGATTCTCCCGACAAGCTCTCTCTGCTCGCGGCAACGCCGGCGGCTGCGCTCGGCTCCTGCCGCAAAAAGCTCCCGGTATATGACGAGAACAACGCCGAGACAACCGAGCTGTATAAAAAGATATTCGATATATTCAAGAAATACAATATAAGATACTTCTTCTACATCGGCGGAAACGACTCGATGGATACCGTGTCGAAGCTGTCCGCAGTATCCGAAAAGTTCGATCACGAGATGCGTATAATGGGTGTGCCCAAGACCATCGACAACGACCTTGAGGGAACCGACCACACACCGGGCTTCGGCTCGGCGGCTAAATACATAGCCACCTCGATGCAGGAGATACTGCGCGACTGCGCCGTGTATACGACAAAGGCTGTCACGATAGTCGAGATAATGGGCCGCGACGCCGGATGGCTCACCGCATCCGCTGCGCTAACCGGACGCATCGCCGGAGTTGCTCCCGATCTTATATACCTCCCCGAGACGGTATTCGATCAGGCAAAGTTCATGGAGGATGTGAGAGCCGCGCTTGAGCGTCACCCCAACGTCGTCGTAGCCGTATCCGAGGGACTTCGCTGTGCCGACGGAAAATACGTCGGAGAATCGGCACAGAGCGGAAGCACAGACGTTTTCGGGCACAAATACCTTGCCGGAACGGGAAAGGCTCTCGAGATGGCTGTAAAGGCGGAGATCGGCTGCAAGGTGCGCTCGGTAGAGCTTAACATCCTGCAAAGATGCGCCGCTCACGTTGCCTCAAAGACCGATATCGAGGAATCCATCGCTGTCGGACGCGCAGCCGTGCGCGCAGCCGAAAACGGCGAGAGCGAGCGCATGATGACGATAGTCCGCACAGAGTCGGACGGCCACTACAGCTCCACCGTATCCTCGGCTGACATACATACGATAGCGAACAAGGTGCGCCCGGTGCCGCGCGAGTTTATAAACGAGCGTGCAAACTACGTGACCGAGGAGTGTATCGACTACATCCTGCCGCTTATCATGGGCGAGCTTGACGTTCGTTACGAAAACGGCATTCCCTGCCACTTCGAGATAAAAAGATAACCGAATATACATAAAAAGCGTCCGCAAACATAAAGCCGGGCGCTTTTTTGCATAAATATTTGTTTAATTGGTATATTGACGGCGAAAACAAAAGAGTATATAATATATATTAATATTTTAATTATTTAAATTGGGGGAATATTTATGAAAAGAGTTTATAACTTTTCTGCGGGACCGTCCATGCTTCCCATGCCCGTTCTCGAAAAGGCAGCAGCCGAGCTTGTATGCTACGGCGATTCCGGAATGTCGGTAATGGAGATGAGCCATCGCTCGTCCGATTACGACGCAATTATAAAAGCAGCCGAAAAAGAGCTTCGTGAGCTTATGAGCATACCTGACAACTACAAGGTACTGTTCGTTCAGGGCGGAGCGTCAACCCAATTTGCAGCAGTTCCCTTGAACCTTTTGAACGGCTCCGGCAAGGCAGATTACGTCGTTACCGGACAGTTCTCAAAAAAAGCGGCAAAGGAAGCTGAAAAGTACGGAGATATCCGTGTTGTAGCCTCCTCCGAGGATAAGAACAACACCTACATACCCCAGCTCACAAGAGATGATTTCAGAGCTGACGCGGACTACGTCCACATATGCTTCAACAACACCATATACGGAACAAAGTACAACTACATCCCCGACACCGGAGATATTCCGCTCGTTGCGGATATGTCCTCCTGCATACTTTCCGAGCCGGTAGACGTATCCCGCTTCGGAGTTATATATGCAGGCGCACAGAAGAACGTTGCTCCGGCAGGACTTACGATAGTAATAGTACGCGAGGATCTTCTCGGACACTCGAGAGCCGATATCCCGGTAATGCTCGACTATAAGACTATGGCGGACAACGATTCGATGTACAACACGCCTCCCTGCTATCCGATATACATAGCAAAGCTCGTATTCGAGTGGATAAAGTCGCTCGGCGGACTTGAGGAAATGAAGAAGCTGAACGAGGCGAAGGCAAAGGAGCTCTACGACTACATAGACAGCACCGACTACTACACAGCTCCGGCTGAAAAGGAGTACCGCTCGCTTATGAACGTCACCTTCGTAACAGGCGACGCCGAGCTTGATAAGAAGTTCGCGGCAGATGCCGGAAAAGCAGGCTTCAAGAGCATAAAGGGACACCGCTCGGTCGGCGGAATGCGCGCATCCATATACAACGCTATGCCGGCAGAGGGCGTTAGCGAGCTTGTTAAATTCATGCGTGAATTTGCAAATAACAACCCGAAAAAATAAAAACGAACGGAGAACTACGATGAGAAAAATAAAGCTTCTCAATAAGATAGCCAAGGTCGGCACAGATAACCTTGCTGCCGACAAGTATGAGATCGGTGAGGATATAGAAAACCCCGATGCCATAATGGTGCGTTCGGCTGTAATGCACGATATGGAGTTCGGTGATAACCTGCTTGCGATAGCTCGTGCAGGAGCCGGAGTCAACAACATCCCGGTAGAGCGTTGTGCAAAGGAAGGAATCGTCGTATTCAACACTCCCGGAGCTAACGCAAACGGCGTAAAGGAGCTTGCCGTCGCAGCTCTTATGCTCGCATCGAGAAATATCGTCGGCGGTATCGAATGGGCAAAAACGCTCAAAGGTCAGCCGGACGTAGCAAAGCTTGTAGAAAAGGGAAAATCGCAATTTGCAGGCTGCGAGGTAGAGGGCAAGACCCTCGGAGTTATAGGCCTCGGCGCCATCGGCGGAATGGTCGCAAACGTTTCGAAGTCGCTTGGCATGAAGGTCATAGGCTATGACCCCTACATAACGGTAGAGGCAGCATGGGGACTTTCGCGCAGCATACAGAAGGCTGCAAGCTATGACGAGATATTCGAGACCTGCGACTACATCTCCGTTCACGTTCCCGCAACGAAGGAAACGAAGGAAATGTTCTGCAGCGAAAGCTTCGCAAAGATGAAGGACGGCGTACGCATCATAAACCTCTCCAGAGGAGATCTTGTAAACTCCGCCGACATGGTAGAGGCTGTAAAGAGCGGCAAGATCGCATCCTACGTCACCGACTTCCCGTCGGATGAGCTCCTCGGCGTGGATAACATAATCGCTATCCCCCACCTCGGCGCATCCACCGCGGAAAGCGAGGACAACTGCGCGGTCATGGCGGCAAAGCAGCTTGACGAGTACCTGCAGACGGGTAACATCAAGAATTCGGTCAACTTCCCGAACACCTCCATGCCTCACGACGGAGATATCCGCATATGCGTTATGCATATGAACAACCCCGGAATCCTTTCAAGAGTATCCTCTCTTGTAGCCGAGCTCAACCTCAACATAGAGAATATGCTTAACCGTTCGAAGGGCGATTTCGCCTACACGATAGTCGAGGTAAACGGAAACGTACCCGACGGAACGGTAGAAGCACTCAGAGCTACCGAAGGAATACTCCGCGTAAGAGTTATAAAATAAATCGCACAATAAAAAATCCCACCGCAGACAACCTACGTTGTCCGCGGTGGGATTTTGTTTTCGGTGTAAGGTTTGATGCGATGTCGGCACCGTCGTATCTGTGCCGTCACACCGAGGCAAAGATCATCTGTCCATTTCGCCCGACGAGATCTCTCCCATAAGCATCTTGTTGAACTCGACGGCGGTATTGTAGCCCATCTTCTTCTGACGGTTGTTCATCGCCGCGATCTCGAGTATGATGGCAAGGTTACGTCCCGGCTTTACCGGTATCGTGGTCGTCGGAACGTTTATTCCCATCATGTCGGTATATTCGCTGTCCATGCCGAGCCGATCGTACATCTTCCCCTGCACCCACGGCTCAAGCTTTATTATCATATCAATCTTTTCGGTATCCTTTACGGCTCCCATACCGAAGATCCTGCGGACGTCCACAATACCTATGCCGCGCAGCTCCACATAATGGCGGATTATCTTCGGAGCGCTTCCGACAAGCGTCTTGTCGGACACGCGCTTTATCTCGACCGCGTCGTCAGCTATAAGGCGATGTCCCCTCTTTACAAGCTCTATCGCGGTCTCGCTTTTTCCGACTCCGCTGTCACCGAGGATAAGTATACCCTCGCCGTATACCTCGACCAAGACGCCGTGTCTGGTCATGCGCGGAGCGAGATACACGTTAAGCTCGAGCACGAGCGCCGCGAGAAAATCGGAGGTGGGTCTTGATGTGCGGTAAATCGGCACGCCATGCTTGCGCGCGAGCTCGATAACGATCTCGCTTACCGGAAGCGTGTTTGTGAATATCACAACCACCGGCTTCTCATTAAAGAATTTATCGAAGCAATCGTAGAACGCAGAGTCGCTTAGGTGTGATATGTAGTCGAACTCGTTCTTTCCTATAAGCTGTATGCGGTTCGGCTCGAAATGCCCGAAAAAGCCGGCGAGCGCAAGTCCGGGGCGGTTGACCTCGGAGCGTGTGACGAGCACATCCTCCTCGTGCGGCAAAAATATGGTCTCAAGCTGAAACTTTTCAGCGATCTCCTTCATTGTAACACTGTATTTCGATTCCATAATATCATCTCCGAATCTGTTTTTATTACATGAGCCTCTGCCCGTTTATGATAAGCCCAAAATGTATATTAAGCGTCTCCGCAGCCTTGCGGCAGAGTATCATACGAGCAAGGAATATCTCAAAATAATCGGTGACCGAGCAGATAGACGTGTCTATCTTCAGGCTGAGGTCGATGCGCGTATTCCCCTCCGAGAACGCCAGCTCCGACTCTCTCACCGAATAGTTTACCCGGTCGTGTATGTCGAAGGAGGCAACGTCCTTGTTTCTTACGCGCGTGTATCTTACGTCCGATTTATCCGCCAGGATAAGCGCCGCTGATATCGCGTTTACCGGGAACGCAGTTCCCTCGTCGTGATTT
>CAZSUR010000029.1:0-10803 GCA_964610075.1 uncultured Lachnospiraceae bacterium | reverse complement strand
AACAAACGCCGATCACTATGCCGCAAACTATGCCACACTCGTCGGCAACGGCATAAAGGGCACGGTTGAAAAGATTGAGCTTTCAAAGCTTCTTCACAAGGACGACAGCGACGCTGACAAGCGCCTGACCTTCCTTGAGGCACAGAAGATCACCATGCTCGGATTCTCCGACATGATCCGCGGCTACGGCGACGCTGCCGCAGCAAAGGCGGCAAAGGCAGACGATCCCGCAAAGGCGGAGCAGCTTAAAAAGGTAGCAGAGACCTGCTATACCATCGCTTGGGATGCTCCCAAGACCTTCCGCGAGGCGCTCCAGCTCGTATGGCTGACCCACATCGCATTCCAATATGAGGGTCGCGGAGCTATGGCATTCGGTCGTATGGACCAGTACCTCTTCCCCTTCTTCTGCTCCGATTTAAAGAAGGGCATCATCACACACGAGGAAGCGCTCGAGCTTATAGAGTGCACCCTTTATAAGATAGGTGAGCAGCAGCAGTTCATGCACTGCGACGACGTTGTAAACATCGCGATAGGCGGTGTTAAGCCCGAGGACGGAAGCGATGCGGTAAACGATCTCTCCTATATAATCCTCGAGGCTGTCGGAAACTGCAACATCCCCGGTCCTAACCTCTCCGCGCGTCTGCACGGCAAGATAAGCGACAACTTCATCGACGCTTGTCTCCAGGTCATCGGAACAGGCCTCGGATATCCGGCGCTTATGAACGACGACGTAAACATCCCCGCTCTCGCGAGAAACGGATACAAGCTTGAGGATGCAAGAAACTATTGCATGGTAGGTTGCATCGAAAACTTCATCCAGGGAATGCAGCCGCCGTGGTCTGACGGAAGATTCAACAGCCCGAAGTTCATCGAATATGTATTCACTCAGGGCCACGATATTATGAGCGGCAGATTCAAGG
The DNA here is from genome assembly GCA_964610075.1 of uncultured Lachnospiraceae bacterium. Taxonomy (GTDB): domain Bacteria; phylum Bacillota; class Clostridia; order Oscillospirales; family CAG-272; genus CAZSUR01. Next base: position 9,883 of record CAZSUR010000029.1, on the reverse strand, counting down.
GAGTAAAGACCCCCGAGCTTGACGAGCTTGACACAATGGACAAATTCCTCGACGCACTTGTAAAGCAGATGGAGTTCGGCGCATCCACCTACATGATGGAGTTCAGAACATACAACGAGCGTCTCAACATCGAGACCTCAATGCAGCCGTTCCTCTCTTGTATGTGCGACTACTGCATCGAGCGTGCGCGTGACATCAACGACGGTGGTGCATACTACCCCTCTGTACACGGTGCGTGCCTCATGGGAATAGCTACAGTAGCCGATTCTTTGGCTGTAATAGATAAGCTCGTATACACTGACCGCGTCTTGACACTCGCCCAGATTCGTGATATACTTAAGGTAAATTACGAGGGATATGAAGACGTAAGACAACAGTTTATCGCCGTCCCCAAATACGGCAATAACAACGAGCTTCCCGACAAATACGCAAAGTGGTTTGTAGAATCGCAGGAGAAGATCTTCGATCGCTACCGTACTCGTGACGGCGGCGCGGTATACACTCTGATAGCATCCAATATTCAGAATATACCCTCCGGAACCTACGTCGGCGCAACTCCCGACGGAAGATTCCAGAAGGCTCCCCTAAGCGATGCTGCTTCCCCGATGCACGGAAGAGATATTCAGGGCCCCACTTCGGCGGTACTCTCTCTTTCCAAGCCCGACTATACTATGGTATCCGGCGGAACCGTCGTAAACCAGAAGTACAGCCCGGAGATGTTCGCAACTCCCGAAAACAGAGCAAAGCTCGCGGCTATTATCCGCACATACTTTGAGCTCGGCGGCCAGGAGGTGCAGATCAACTCTGTATCGAGAGATACTCTTAAGGATGCAATGGAGCATCCGGAGAACTACTCCAGCCTCGTTGTTCGCGTATCGGGCTTCAGCGCATACTATACCCAGCTTGACCATGAGGTCCAGGAGGATATACTCGAGCGTACCGAGCACGGCAGATAAGGTCTCGCTCATATCACCGTCAAATATGAAAGGAAGAATGCACAATGGCACCAAAAAAAGCTAAAGCTGCGGTTTTCACAGCATATAATGCTCCGTTCGAGGTAAAAGAATTCGAGCTCACAGATACTCCCAAGGGCATGGCAAGACTTAAGCTTGCTGCAAGCGGAGTATGCGGAACTGATATACACATCCATCGCGGAAAGCTCGGGATCGAGCCTCCGAAGGTAATCGGACACGAGTTCATCGGAGTTATAGACGACATAAGCGAGGAGGATTCCAAGGAATCCGGACTCAAGGTCGGCGACTACGCTATCGTTGATATAGCATCGCCCTGCGGCGAGTGCCTCCTTTGCAAGACCGGTGACGATGCAAACTGCGTAAACATGGGCGTTACAAACGGCGGAGATCCCAGCGTAGCTCCTCACTTCTGGGGCGGCTACGGCGAGTACAACTACTCCCCCGTTAAGAATCTTATAAAGATGCCGGCTGATCTCGATCCCGAGACAGTATGCGTTTTCGCTTGTCCCGGCCCGACAGCTATCCACGCTTTCAGACTTGCTGAGCAGGCAGGCTGCGATTTCACAAAATCCGGCACAGCGGTAGTTCAGGGTATCGGCCCGGTAGGTACTTTTGCGGTAATCTACCTCGCATCGCTCGGTATCAAGAACATCATCGCGGTAACCGTAGGTAACAACAAGCAGAGAGAAGAGCTTGCTCTTAAGCTCGGCGCAACCGAGGTCATCAACCTTGAGAGAACAACGAACGAGGAGCTTATCGCTCACGTAAACGAGCTCACAAACGGACTCGGCGCTGACGTTGTATTCGAAGCAAGCGGAAGCCCCACAGTTATCCCGGTAGGCATGACAATGCTTCGCAACCGCGGAGTATATCTCGTACCCGGCCAGTACTCCAACAGCGGCGGAGTTGAGATCCAGCCTCAGATGATAACCTTCAAGGCTCTGCACATAATCGGATCGTCCCAGTATTCGGTTGTCGACGTTGAGCTTTACCTCAAGTTCCTTGAGAACAACAAGCACCTCCTTCCTATAATAAAGGAGCTCGGCACCGGCTACACGGTAGATCAGATAAACGAAGCATTCGAGGATGCAAAGAAGGGTAACAACGTAAAGACATTCCTTCACTAATAGCACCGCCAGCTTGCACCTCGCGGCAAAAAGCCGCCGATGCAGCACCGAATGAATGATAAATTTAAGCTGACATTGCAATATTGCAATGTCAGCTTTTTTGTGTTGGTGGTGATACAACGCGAACGCAAATATAACGCACCATCGTACACTAGCGCTGATCCGTGAGGTTGCTACCAGTGTCGTTTTATGAGACTATGCACGGTAGAAGTCTGCATATACACGCGCGAGTGTGTGCTATCACGCGTCGTTGTGTTACAATTGCATCTACGGTATATGCTATTCCTACGCTGCACCGCACTAAATCGTTAATATCGGTATGTCTAATAACTCACACAAAGCCCTACATCGCGTTAAGCACGCTGTTTATATATTCCAGCCTCCTCCCTCACTCTTACAAACCGAGCGTCAAATCGACTAAATATTTGTCACAATACGGTAGCAACTACTTTGCATCACCAAAAGCTTTTTGCGTGAGCGAAGTCGTCACGTATGCATCCAAGCGTTGCGAATATAAGCAGACCTGTTTATGCGAGATCCGAGTATTCGCATACCGATGGGGTTCTCACATCTGCATCCGAAAGTTCGGATTTGACATTTCTACGGAATCCTCAAATCTATAATCCGAGCACAGAACATATCGCACTCCAGCATTACTATCTTCACATCTGCATCAACTCGTATGAGATATCTCATACCTACATTATCAAATCCAAGTACTGCATATCGGTGGTGTCATCTCTCGGCGTATATTCGCATCGAGAGTAACCACATCCCCCCGATACGTCACGCAAGCTCGAGCATTGTGCTATCGTACCGGTTACATGCCGGGGAGCGCAAAAAAACACAGGAGGAGCCTTTCGACCCCTCCTGCGAAGAGATTATTTACTTAGATTATTCTGCATCAAGCAGCGGAAGAAGTCCTGCAAATACCTTTGCAACCTGAGCTCTTGTAGCTGTCTGAGTAGGTCCGAAGGTTGTAGGAGTCATACCGTTGATAACGCCTGCCTTATTACAAGCTATTACTGCATCGATTGCCCAAGATCCGATCTGCGCAGCGTCCTCGAAGTCGGTTGCCGGCTGAACGTTATCGGGAAGTGTAACGTCGATAGCGTCAAGGTAACGTATGATCATTACGCACATCTGCTCACGAGTGATCTTTCCATCGGGATCAAAGGTGGTAGGTGTCATACCGTTAACTATGCCCTCTTCGTAAGCCCAAGCGATTGCTTCGAAGAACCACTGATCCTGCTTAACGTCTGTGAACGTCTCAACATAATCGGAGTAGTCATCAAGGTCAACGCCTGCATGGTTAGCAAGAACTGTTGCGAACATTGCTCTCGACATTGCCATATCGGGTGCAAATGTTGTATCGGAAGTTCCACCGAAGATGCCTTCAGCAACAACTGTTCTGATCGGCTCTACGTACCATGCGTTCATAGTGATATCTGTGAAGTCGCCGAGTACGTCGGGAGCGTTGTCAACAACTGCCTGCTTGTAAAGCTCTTTTACGTTGTGAGCAGCAACTGCTGTGTCGTATACACGGATGTCGGAGAAGGAGTATCCCTCAGAAGGATATCCGCCACTATTCTGGAAGTAGTAGGATACAGATCCGAATTCGAGCCAGAAGTTCTTATTCTCAGCAAATCCTGTATTTCCGCTGTAAGCGAGCTCGCCGTTGATGTAGAGGTACTGCATACCGTCGGTATCCTCAACACGTACAACGTGGAGCCATGTGTCTGTCGGGAACTTAGTTGTCCAGTTAGGATCAACCTGGTTAGCTTCGTCGCTGTCAACCGAGATGAGGTAATCGTTATCGTTTGTAGCACCGAGCCAGAGTCCAGCCCAGTTTCCGTTCTCCCAACGGTTGAGGTTGAAGTTAACAGATTTTCCGGAGAACTCACCACGAACGAGAGTGTGGAGGTTTGTCTCGGAATCTTCGAGATTTACGTACATTTCAACGGTAAGACCGTTAGTATTTCTTACACCTGCAACACGAAGGAATGCGTTGTGGTCGGTTGCGGGCATGTAGTATACGGGTTTCTTAAGTGTTTCGTCTTTTCTGATAGCACCGGTAACGGTCGGTATCGTAAGAGCGCCCTGTCCGGTTACAGAGTTGGTTATGCTGCGAACATCCTCAACAGCGTGATCGAGGCGTCCATACTCAGCACAGTTGATCTGCATATCGAATGTCTTTGCAGCCTCAACTTCTTCCATCGACTGAGGAAGCGGATTTGCCTTTCTGTAAGTCGTGTAGAGGCTTGTTGCATCAGCTTCAGTGCACTCTGCCTTGTAGAGTCTTGCCATTGCTACGTAGTAGCCCATCTTGGTGCCTACGTTAGCGCCGGTGGTGTGAGCAAATCCGAGACGGCTCGTTGCGGGAGCTGCCCATGTCCATGTGTTGCCGCTGAGAACCTTCTCGCCATTTACGTAAAGTGCCTGGCCCTCGGGTCCCCAAGATACTGTGATATGTACCCATTCGCCTACCGGAATGAGGTCGCCGTCACCTGTAACGTCCGAACCGTCATCACAACCGATGTAAACGGTGCCGGGAGTCCAGATGAGGTTGAGGTTCGAAGACTTGTCATCTCTGAAGAGGATAGCCATGTCGGCATCTTCCTGGATGAACACTTCCATTTCAGCCGTTACACCCTTATCGTCAAGGAGTCCGGTTGTCGCTGTAGTAGCAATTCTACGTCCGCTGTTCGGCTCGTAGGTGTGGAATACGTTCTTGCCGGCAACAACTTCATAGTCACCGCTGATGTTGTAGAAGCCGATTCCACCGTATGTCTTGTTGTAGATAGCGCCGGCAGCTGCGTTAACGCTTGTGCCGATAACGTCGCTTGTATAGTTGAATCCAAGGTCGAATATCTTCGAGCCCTCAAATCCTGCGTAGTTGTTCCACAGAGTCTTAAGATCAGCTGCTGTAGCTGCATCGCTGTAAACTCTTATCATAGAGTAAGAGCCTTCGCTGCCCAGAGGCGAGCCGTTGATAAGACCAAATCCGAGACGGCTGGTCGCAGGCGCGGACCATGCCCACTTGTTCTCGTTGATAACCTCTACACCGTTGATGTAAAGAATCTCACCGTTGGGTCCCCAAGTAGCTGCGATGTGTACCCACTCGTCTGTCGGGAATGCAGAGTCATCAGCTGTAACGATGTCGTTTCCGTCGTTGCATCCCATCCAGATCTTACCCTCATGGAGACAGAGGTTAAGGTTCGAAGCCTTGTCATCTCTAAACAGAACAACCGAACCGTGATTCGAGGGAACGTATGCTTCCATCTCGATGGTAAGACCGGTTCCGTATGTGATGCCGTTCTGAGCAAGGGCAACACGGTGTCCGTCTGTGCTGTTCGTCTTAATAGCTGTCTTGTCTGCTGTCTTAACAGCTATACCCATGAAGGCGTAGAAATCAACTCCGCCGCTTACCTTGTTATAAAGAGCGGTAGGATGATCGCCGTTCTTTGCGATTGCATCTCCGTTTGTAACATCACTGTAATTGAAACCGAGATCGAATACGAGAGAACCGCTGAAGCCGACGTGAGCCTTGTAAAGCGCCTTAAGGTCTGCCGCCGAAGCTGCATCCTTATAAACTCTTATCATAGAGTAAGAGCCTTCGCTGCCCAGAGGCGAGCCGTTGATAAGACCAAATCCGAGACGGCTGGTCGCAGGCGCGGACCATGCCCACTTGTTCTCGTTGATAACCTCTACACCGTTGATGTAAAGAATCTCACCGTTGGGTCCCCAAGTAGCTGCGATGTGTACCCACTCGTCTGTCGGGAATGCAGAGTCATCAGCTGTAACGATGTCGTTTCCGTCGTTGCATCCCATCCAGATCTTACCCTCATGGAGACAGAGGTTAAGGTTCGAAGCCTTGTCATCTCTAAACAGAACAACCGAACCGTGATTCGAGGGAACGTATGCTTCCATCTCGATGGTAAGACCGGTTCCGTATGTGATGCCGTTCTGAGCAAGGGCAACACGGTGTCCGTCTGTGCTGTTCGTCTTAATAGCTGTCTTGTCTGCTGTCTTAACAGCTATACCCATGAAGGCGTAGAAATCAACTCCGCCGCTTACCTTGTTATAAAGAGCGGTAGGATGATCGCCGTTCTTTGCGATTGCATCTCCGTTTGTAACATCACTGTAATTGAAACCGAGATCGAATACTAATGAATCGGAAAGACTCGCTGCCGATGCCGTTGTGGGAAGAGCAACAACAAGTGATGCCATAACCATCAAAACGGAAAGGAAGAGAGAAAATCCTCTTTTCATGTTTCTCATTTTTTTCCTCCTAAAAATGATAAAATTTGCGCGCCGCTCACAGCGGCTTCACACTATTAAGATTATAGCATTTTGGATTTTTATTGTCAATACTGCTAAATTATTTTCGTCAACTTGTAAATTTTTTTTATAAACTTATGTACAATTATTACAAACTTATTAAAAAATTGTGGAATTTGTGTAATTAGAAATCCGCCCAAAAACGTAAAAAGGCGGCTGTTTTAACAAAATAAGCCGTGTTTTGCGCCGATCACAGCAACGATTCGGATGCAATCGCTCATAACCGCAGCATCAGCACTGCATATATGCAATACGCACAAAAGATGTGCAAAAACTTGCATCTGTGAAAGCAAAAAAACAGATTAACGATTGAGCCAAAGCGCGTTTTGCACAGCACGCCGTTCAGCCATACACGCCCTACCCTTGCCGTCGGAAGCGGACGCGGTAGTGATGGGGTTGAAGTGGCGTAGCGGTAGGTGTGGGTGTTGCGAGGATGGCATAAGCTGCAGGAAAACCGTAACGGATGCGATGTTGAAATGACATGGACGCGGCGAAAATGGCAGAAGCGGCGCGGCGCGCGGTGTGAGGCTAAAGCGACGTGCAAACCAACACAAGCAGCGTAAACGATGCTGTGCAAAGAAAACCGAAAGCACGATACAACGCCGGCGCAAACGTACATAAAGCGTCGCTTGCCTCACCTCACTTATGCTATTCGTACAAAGTCGGTGCGAGGATGGGGGAGGCGGCGTATAACGCAAAAAACGTGCCAAATTACGCGCCGCGCGAAGCGTAAGCGATTTTAAAATGGCATGGCGCGCAAAAACGGCAGAAGCGGTATGGCGACATTGGGTGCGGAGATATCCGGGACGGCGTAATCGGTGCGGCGGACGTGGTATTGACGGCGCACACGATATAAGCGGCAGGAAGAAAAGCGTGAAAAACGTAGCTCATGCCCCAGCAAACGCAGAAATCCGACACTACCGCAAAAGGTGGATGAGAAACAAGGCGGAAACATAACAGTGCGCGTCGGCATCGGGCGCGCCAAGGCAAAAAAATCCCCGGAAGCATCGGACATCCGAGCTTCCGGGGACAAGAGCGTTACTTCACCGCGCGGCACGGCGCCGTTGAGCTTTCCTTAAAGCTCAACCGTCTCGGGCGCTGCCGTAAAGGAGGAAAATGTTGCGGTTCCGCTCTTGAAATAAAACACCTGCGTGTTATCATCGTTTTCATCATACATTGCACGGAGATTCGGGTACGCATCAAGCATGGATTTCTTCGCCTCTACCCGATCATCCTCTGCAAGCTCGCCGGATACGCGGATCCAAGCCCCGTCCTTGAACGCACAAAGCTCGACCTTCGGATTCGCTTCGATCTGGTGGGCAACAGCCTTCGATTTTCCGGTCTGGATGTACAGCTTACCCTCGAATATATGAGCTGTTCCGAACGGGCGGACTCTCGGCTGATCTCCCTCGACCGTTGCGAGATAGTAGGTCTCCGCATCCTTCAAAAATTTGCATACTCTTTCCATTATCGGCACCTCCGTTATGATCACTACTTATATTATATATCATACCGCGCATTTATTCAAGTGGGATCAGCCGCGAAAATATCCCACCGCGTAAAGGATCTCCTTTATCTCGTCAAGAGAATCGGGAGCGCAGGCATATACCACCGTGTCGCCGCGATACGCCGCGAGATACCACGCCTCGTCGGTGCGGTAGGTGAACAGCTTGCCGTCTGGGAGCTCGGATTCGTGCGCCTCGCGCTCCGACGCCTCGAGCTCGGGTGCTGCTTGTTAGACGATTTGATTATACACAAGATCGACCGTCTCGCCGTCCGAGTAGCCGTAAAGCTCGAGCTTGCTCTCTCCCTTGACTCCGGCTACAACGTGCTCGAGCTTCGCCTCATCAAGCCGCCAATAGGTCGTTTGGACGTTCGCCGTCTCGTAGCCGTAGCTATCGAGCAGAGGTATGAGCTCCGCGCGAAGCTCTATCGCCGTCAGCGTGTCTGCCGTCGGAGCAGTCGGTGTCGCAGTCGTCGGCTCTCGGTACGTACGAGCCACGCCTGCCATGCCGAGCATGAAAAATAGCAGGAATCCGAAAAAGAGCACGCCGACAAGTGCGTAAACGATGATACTTTTGAGTCCGAGCGCTCCGATGCGCCCACGCTGTGTGCGGTGCTTGGTATGCAAGTTGTCACCTCGTGCGGTGTGCTTGACATTTGCATTTTGCCCGGATCGCGCGCGACGGCCGCGCTCTGCGGTATATTCAGTCTGCAAGGAGCGCTCACTCTGCGTACCGTTTTTACCTCGTGCGATGCGCTCATCATATGCGCTGCACTCGCCTCGTGCGAGCCGCTGCGAGCTTGCGTCATGGCGCGGATGCTGCCGCCTATACACAACTCCGCCGGCGGCTATCGCCACATTGACGAGCAGGAGCGCAACGTCTCCTGCGAACGCATACACGAGCCGGCTCGGGCATACCGCCGCAAAGGCAGCGAGGCCGAGGGCGAAAGCTCCGGGGATGGTGCAATATCCAAACGTCCACGTTAGGCGTAGTGAGCGCTGCGGATCGGAGCTGTGCGCACCGAAAAACTCGGTCAAAAAGCGCCGCAGCCGTCTGTTTCGAATACGTCTGACTCCGGAATTTATGTGAAGCGCCTTCGAATAATTCTTTTCGACAAACTCGCTGAAGGTCATCCCGGTCAGATCCAGAGCTTCGCGGAACAGCCAGAATGCACACAATACGTTCGTTGGCAGAAGAACTATCGAAAAAATAATGGTAAAAAGCTGATATTCGGTCATACGTCCCCCTTGTCACTCGGAGTGAATAGCTCCGCGCTGACTTTATTATATCATTATACGTCACAAAAGAGCAATAGCCGCGCTGTAAAAAGCAAGCTCCGGCACTAAAGGAGGGACAGAGTGACAGCTCGCTTCGAGTAGCACAGCAAAAGCTCCGGCGGAAAGCACAAACGTCCGCGTGACTTCACGCAAAAATGCCCTCGGCGGTCGTAATGACCGACGGGGCATCTCGATTCCGGCGTCTCGATATATTATCTTTTCTTATATATAACAAGCTCGGGATTTTCGCCGTTACCTTCATACGTACAGATAAGGATAAAATCCATATTGGCGGCAATGCCGAAGCATCTGTTACCGCCAAATTCACATTCAAGCTGATTTCCGAGGTAGGTGGTATTATCATCAAGATATTTCACACCTCTGCCGTTCGGCAGCTTATATTCAAGATTGATATAGCTTCCGACAAGAGCGTTCAGCTTGGTCAGCTTCGGCATCCCCTCGACCTGCAAAGCGTTTATCTCCGAAATGAGAGTCTTTTTGAATTCTTCAAAGGCTCCGTTGTCAGAAAGCTCCTCGTATCGCTTCCAATAATCAAGCTGCGGAAGCAGCTCTTTAAGATACGCGCGCACCTCGTCCTCCGGATGCTCGCCACTCGCCATGTTTTTCACGCAAACGTCGATAAGCTCATCCATATCGCT
>CAZSUR010000028.1:0-10890 GCA_964610075.1 uncultured Lachnospiraceae bacterium | reverse complement strand
CATTCTCCGCGGCATCGCGCATACCGCTGTCCTTTTTCGATATGCTGTTCAGCGCCGCGATAGTCGGCTGCTTTATCCCGGCATATAACAGCTTCTCGCGCGAAAAGCGCAAGGAAGCGTCCAACTTTGCCTGCGGATTTTTGAATCTTGTGCTTCTCGGCACGGGTATATTCTCGCTTGCCGGAATACTGTTTGCGCCGCAGATAATATCGCTTATCTCTCCCGGCCTTGATGCCGCGACCGCCGAGATGGCGGCGGTGCTGCTTCGCATCATGTTCCCGATGGTCATATTCACCGGCACCGTTTACACGCTTGTCGGTCTGCTTCAGTCCAAAGGAAGCTATCTTATACCGGCTCTGGTGAGCTCGGTGTCGAACGCCGGAGTTATAGTATACTTTCTCTTTTTCGACAATATGCTGGGCGAGAACGGAGTGTACGGACTCGCGATTGCGTACGTTGTGTCCTGGCTTATACAGCTCGTGACCATGGCTGTGCCGCTGTGGCGCTCGGGCAGCAGATACAGACCGGTGATGGATCTGAGATCTCCGGTGCTTCTCCGCTCGCTCAAGATGTCGCTGCCGATAATGGTCGGCTCGTGGCTTGCTCCCGTGGGACTGATGGTAGGCACCTACTTTGCGCCGCTTATGGTCGAGAACGGAAACGTTATCTTCGACTATTCGAACAATGTATATACTATAATCGCCGGAATACTTACGTACAGCATATGCAACTACGTTTTCCCGGTGCTGTCGAGAATGTCGGCAGGCGGAGATGACGGCGAGTTCTGCGCTACCGTTCGCACGGGCATCCTTTCCGCGCTTGCTATCATGCTTCCGTTTATGGCGGGAGCTATGGTGCTCAGCCGCGAGGGGATCGCGGTGCTTTACATGAGAGGGCAGTTCGACGCCTATTCTGCGGAGAGCACGGCGCTCACCTTCCGCATGATAGCGATAGCTATGCCGGCGTTTGCGATAATTGAGATAGTCAACCGCGTGTTCTACGCCAAAAATATGGCGAAGGTGCCGATGACGGCGGCGCTTTGCGGAGTCGTTGTGAATATCGCAAGCTCTGCGCTGTTCATGCTTGCCGGCGGAAGCTACGGAGTGGCTCCGATAGGACTTTCCTTTGCACTCGGACAGATAACCGCGGCTGTTGTGCTCGTTATATTCCTTGCAAAAAGGCTTCGCCCGATATTCTGCGCGGAGTTCGCACGCAACCTCATAAAGGTGGTCGTATCCGCGTGCGTATCCGCTGCGGTGATGCTGCTCATCTACTATATTATCGGCAACGATACCTATAATGCCGGCATGATAAAGAACCTGATAGTCGCCGTCGCCGTGTTCGTTCCCGGCATCGCGGTGTATGCCGCGTCGCTTAAGCTTCTTCGTACGGAATTCAAGACGGAGACTGCCGCGTACGATTAAATTTTAACATTTTGTTGAAAAAAACGGCGTTATGTGGTATCATATGATAGATTCGATTGTGTGAATTTAATCTTGTTTTTAAAGGAGGTGTACGATTTTGGATAACCGAACTGCTAAAAAAGGTCGCGGCTTTATCGACTATATAAGGTCGGGCTTCCTTGTGCGGTGCCTTATCAGATTCACCGATTTTATATATCGCGGAATGAAAAAAAGTGCCGTCGGCACATGGCTTACGGGCGCCTGCGAGGAGGACGGAAGTGCTGCCGCAAAGCAGACGCTTCTCTCGAGGCTCCGCTCAAAGCTCGATCTGAAAAATAGGATAATAATCCCCACAAAGCAGAAGCTTAACGGTGGAATATCACAAAGTGTTATCCTTTCGTTTATCCGGAATTTTCTCAGCGGACTGCTCCAGCTTCATATGAAGTTTTACGGCGTTTTCCTCTTCTCATTCGGGCTGTTTACCGCAGGAACCGCGCTTGCGGTCAGATACGGATTTAACAGCGAATACGATTGGGTGCTCAACGCTTGCGTGGGCGCGGCTCTTATCGTTTTCTCGCTTCCGGCGATATTCTCGTCGAAGCAGTTAAGCGAGGCGCTGAAGGAAAGCGGAATAATAAGGCTGCTCGTCGGACGCTTCGCGGGATTTCCGATAGATAAGCTTGAGGTGAAGCCCACGAAGGTAAAAACTAACACCGCCTTCGTTATCGGAGCTCTGCTCGGGCTGTGCACCTACTTTGTGAATCCGATATATATCGTATGCGGCTTTGCCGCTCTCATCTGCGCATATCTTGTGCTCTGCCAGCCGGAGAGCGGAGTTGTGGGAATATTCCTCCTTCTTCCGTTCGTACCGACTATGGTGCTGGCGGCGCTGATAATATTCGTTGCGCTCTGCTATCTCTGCAAGCTTATGCAGGGAAAGCGCGTGCTCAAGCTTTACAGCACCGATTGGGCTGCGGTATCCTTCCTTTTCATAGTCCTGCTCGGCGGAATCATCTCCGTCTCGCCGGCGAAATCGCTTAAGGCTTCGCTTATGTACGTATGTCTTGCGTGCGGATATTTTCTTGCGGTCAATCTGCTTCGTACACTTGCGTGGGTGTATCGCGCCATCACAGCGGCGCTCACCTCAACGCTTATCGTGTCTGCGATAGGTATATACGAATATTATTTCGGCAATCTCCAGATGAAATGGCTGGATACCGAGCTGTTTACCGATATCGAGGGACGAGTCGTATCGACCTTTGATAACCCGAACGTTCTGGGCGAGTATCTCATAATGGTGCTCCCGTTTGCGCTTGCACTCTTTTTTGCTTGCAAAAAGCCGAGGGCAAAGCTGCTTTCCTGCGCGCTTTTTGCCGTTATCGGAGGTTGCGTTATATTCACCTGGTCGAGAGGCGCATGGCTCGGAATCCTTGGCGGAATAGCGATATTCATGCTCGTATACAGCAAGAGGGTAATGTCCTTCTTCCTCGTATGCCTGCTCGGAGTGCCGTTCTTGCCGAGCGTGCTTCCTGCCGGAATATCCTCCAGACTTTTCAGCATCGGAAATCTGGCGGACACCTCGACCTCGTATCGAGTCAACATATGGAAGGGCACCTTTAATATGCTCTCCGACTATTGGTTTACCGGCATCGGAGTCAGCCCCGATGCATTCAAGGTCGTTTACCCCGACTATTCGCTTCCGGGAATCGACGCCGCACCTCACAGCCACAACCTGTATCTGCAGATACTTACCGAGACGGGTATCGTGGGACTGCTTGTGTTCGTTTTGTTCGTGTGCCTGCTTCTGCGCTCAGCGTTTACCTTCTGGTCGCACAGAAGCTATGACAGAACTCCGATGAAGTTCATGTCTATGGCGGGAACGTGCGGACTTATCGCGGTGCTGGTTCAGGGAATGACCGATCACATATGGTACAATTACCGCGTATTCGCTATGTTCTGGCTTTGTGCCGGTCTGCTTTGCGCGATCCACCGCTCGGGATATTCGGAATATCCGCCGGCGCGCGAGACTGAGCCGAGCGTGGAGCTTGAGTATTGATAAAATTTGATATTGATGCGGAAAGGAATAATAATATGGGAAACGAAAAGGCTTCTAAAAGGAAATATTCTCCCAACTTCATTGACATAATACTCATAGTCGTGATATTATGTGCCGTTGCATTGCTTGCCTACATCTTTTTGTCAGGCTCGTCAGACACCCAGAGCGAATCCGTATCTTGCCAGATAGAGTATAAGATCTGCGTTAAAACGGTAAGAAAGACCTCAAAGGGCGCCGTTAATATCGGAGATATCGTAAAAGACTCGAAGGGACGCTACGCGCTCGGTGAGGTAATAAACGTAACATACGAGCCCTACTACCTCTACACCGTCGAGGAAAACTCGATGGAGATGGTACGCAGCGAGCACCCGGATCTGATAACGATGGTGATAACCGCAAAGACAAACGCTGTTTTGAAGGATAACACCTACTACGTTGATGAGTGCGAGCTCCATGTCGGCTCGAAGGTGGAATTCAGAACGTTCGGATACTACGGCTCCGGTAATTTCACCGACCTTAAGGAGTATATAATCGAAGAGGAGGCTGCCGCATGAACACCAATACCAAAAAGACCGGCTTCAGGATAAATGTTGTCGATATTCTTATAGTAATTGCGGTCATCGCCTGCATTATCGCCGTTGCGTCGCGCGCCGGCGTTGCACAGAAGTTTTTCGAGCCGGCTCCCGACCAGACGGCGGAGGTTAGATTCTCGATAAGTGCTGTGGATCAGTACGTTGCCGACGAGCTTCAGGATACCGTCGGCTCGAACATCACGATCGACGACGGAGGGGCTGAGTTCGGAACGCTTACGTATGCCGAGCAGAAGCCGGCTGCCGTATACATCGAGGACAGCATGGGCGTTATACAGAAGATGGAGCATATGTCGCTCCGCGATGTAGAGGGCACCATAGCTGTAAAGGGCGTAACGAAAGCTGACGGATTTTATATAAACGGCGAAACGTGGGTAGGCGTCGGCAAGACCTATCTTGTAAACACTCCGACCCAGTCATTTTCCTTTACGGTAATAGGAATTTCGATAGCAGAATAAGCTAAATATAAAAAAATTCGCTAAACTATTGATTTTATCTTTATTATTTGATATAATCAAGAAAAAGTATTTATTCGAATTTTGATAGAAACAGGAGCGTATACGTAATGTTATCCAGAGATGTTACCATACAGAATAACGTAGGATTGCATGCAAGACCTGCAACGTTTTTCATTCAGAAGGCGAATTCTTATAAGAGTTCGATATGGGTTGAAAAGGAAGACCGCCGCGTAAATGCAAAAAGCCTGCTTGGAGTGCTGTCTCTCGGCATAGTTAAGGGTATGACCGTTACTCTGATAGCGGACGGCTCGGATGAAGCGGAAGCGTTGGCCGGCCTTGACGAGCTTATACAATCCGGATTCGGCGAATAAGAGAATCTGCATCGGATATCGCCGCGCTTTAGCTGCGCGGAATCTTAAATAGAACGTAGTTGTGGGCGGAAATCCTTCGTTTGGCGAAGGAGTTCTGCTCACTTTGCCTATATGCGAGCTCTGTGTGTAAAGGAGGTGCGGCGGAATGAGAAATATTGAGAAAAACGAGGAGACTCTCGCAAGGCTGCGAGAGAAGGCGTCGAAGCTTCCGCTCGTGCCGGGCGTTTACATCATGAAGAATCGCGCGGACAGGATAATATACGTAGGCAAATCAAAGGCGCTGAGAAATCGTGTGTCGCAGTATTTCGCCGCAGGCTCGAACCACGACGTCAAGACTGCGACCATGGTCTCGCTTGTGTGGGACTTCGATTATATGCTGACCGATACCGAGATGGAGGCGTTAGCACTTGAAAATCGTCTGATAAAGCTGCATGCTCCGAAATACAATATACGTCTGAAGGACGGAAAGAGCTATCCGTATATAAAGGTCACCTCAAACGAGGCGTATCCTACAATATCGGTGGTGAGAAAGCGCTCGAACGACGGCGCGAAATATTTCGGCCCGTATTCGGGAGTAGCGCAGGCATATTCGATAATCTCGACGGTGCGAAAGACCTTTATGGTAGCCTCCTGCAAGCGGAAATTCCCGGAGGATATCGGCAAGGGACGCCCCTGCCTCAACCGCCAGATCGGACTGTGCGTCGGGCCGTGTGCAGGCGACGTGAGCTCAGAGGAGTACAGAGATATATTTTCGGACGTCATCTCCTTTTTGCGCGGCTCGTACAAGGAGACCGAGCGCTCGCTCCGCGAGAAGATGGAGTACGCCTCGGAGAATATGATGTACGAGGCGGCGGCGCTGTACCGCGACCGCATACGCGCGCTCTCCCATCAAAGGGAAAAGCAGAAGGTCGTGGCATCGCCCACAGCCGAGCACGATGTTATCGGTCTTTACAGCGACGAGCTGTGCTCGTGCATCGCCGTTTTTTACGTTCGCGGAGGCTGTATCGTCGACAGCGAGCATTTTACCTTCCCTGCCGAGCAGATAGTGGACGCCGAGGCGGTGCTCGGATTCATGAGTGAGCTTTACAATATGCGCGAGTATATTCCGCATGAGCTGCTTGTGGGCTTTACCGCATTGCCCGAACAGCTCGAGTCGCTCGGCGGCTATCTCGGTGAGCGCGCAGGCTATAAGGTCACGGTGCGCCGTCCGGAGCGCGGAAATCTGCGCGCGCTCTGCGATATGGTAAACACTAACGCCGAGCAATATGCGTCGCAGTACAAGGCGTCAAGCGAAAAGGATACCGAGGTGCTGGTCAAGCTCGCATCAGTGCTTGCACTTGAGGTCGTGCCCGAAAGAATAGAGGCGTACGATATATCAAACTACGGCGACGAGCATATTACCGCCGGAAAAATAGTCTCGCTTGATGGCAAGCTTTGCAAGAAGGAATACAGAACGTATAAAATACGTACAAGCGACGGTCAGGACGACTACGCCTCCATGCGAGAGGCGATATCACGCCGCCTTGAGCATACCGAGGACGAATATCCCGATCTTATCCTGCTTGACGGCGGAAAGGGGCACGTGTCGGTGATACGCGCGCTTATGCGTGAGAAAAATATAGATATACCCGTATACGGAATGGTTAACGACGAGTGGCACAACACAAGAGCGCTGGTGGGAGAGAGCGAGGAGATAAGCATCACGCGCGAGCAATCGCTGTTCGTTTTCATATACCGACTCCAGGAGGAGGTGCACCGCTATACCGTTTCGCGTATGAATAAGGCGAAGCGCAAGACCATCACCACCTCAACCCTCGAGCGCGTCCGCGGTATCGGAAAGACGAAGGCGAGGGCTCTGCTGCTTTACTTTGGCGGAATAACCGCGATAAAGTCGGCATCGGTCGATGAGCTGGCTTCGGTCAAGGGTATAACCGCGGCGAATGCAAAAGAGATATATAACTATTATCACCCGAAACAGACTCCGGAGGAACTGCCGGAGAGCGGAAAGGATGAATGAAATATGAGAATTATAACAGGAAGCGCAAGAGGTGCGCGACTTGAGGCACCTCAGGGGCTCGAAACTCGCCCTACGGCATCTATGGTAAAAGAGGCTGTATTCAGCATGATACAGTTCGGGATAGAGGGCAGACGCGTGCTCGATCTGTTTGCAGGCTCGGGTCAGATGGGACTTGAGGCGCTCAGCCGCGGTGCGGAGAGCGCGACCTTCTGCGACTCCTCGCAGGAGGCGGTGAACGTGATAAAGCATAATGCACAGAAAACGCATCTGTTCGAGCGTTGTCGGGTGCTGAAAACCGACTGCCGCGAGCTTATACGCAGCCTTTCCGGCAGGGAACGGTTCGATATCGTGTTCCTCGATCCGCCGTATGCGCTAAATTGTTCGAAGGATATAATCGATCGCCTTGTGCGCGCGGATCTGCTCGCTCGCGGAGCGATAGTTATAAGCGAGAGCGAGTCTCCCGAGCCGGTCGAGTGCGAGGGACTCGGGCTTCTGCGCCATTCCAAATACGGCAGGACATATATAACCGTTCTCGAGAAGCCGGGCGAAGAATAAGCCTCCCGACTTGTGTGATAAGATTAAGGAGTGATTTTTATGAGTCGTGCTTTGATAGCCGGCAGCTTTGATCCCGTGACGCTTGGACATATCGACCTTGTCGAACGGGCGCTCGCCCTCTTTGACGAGGTGCACGTCGTTATATTTATAAATCCGAATAAGAGATATACCTTTTCCTGCGAGGAGCGGCTCGAGCTTCTCCGCCTCGCCTGCGAGAGCTACGAGCGCGTGCGCGTCGACAGCTTCGAGGGGCTCGTTACCGAATATATGGCACAGCACGACATCGACGTGAGCGTGCGCGGTGTGCGCAACGCCTCCGATTATTCGTACGAGCACGAGATGGCGCTCGCGAACGATACCATAAGAGAGGGTACCGAGACGGTGCTGCTCCCGTCGCGCGGTGATAAGGGACATATAAGCTCTGCTATGGTGCGCGAGCTTATAGCTCACGGCGGAGATTATAGCCGATTTGTGCCGGATGCGGTGGCGGAGCGTATTCGAAAAATGCTCGACGAATCGGCAGATATCTGAGCGCATTGGAAAATCTCGTGTTGCATTAAACGGACGACCGAGTGCGCCGGAAGGTCGCATGACGTGGCAACAGATGGACGAGCACATCGAAAGAGTGCTTTGCGCATCGGTTGATCCTGCCGATAAAATCGAATAAAGCCTTGCGTTGTGTGCCGACCGACGGCTCGCGCGCATAAAACGGCGGCAGACGTAAACGCTTAACGACTCCTGTGGCTATATGCCATCGGGCGGAGCCTCGGCGTGCGTCTGCCGTCGATTTTTTGTGCTTTCGGCAGAAGCTCGGTGGCGTTATGCGGCCAAAAAGCTCGCTTTTTGGGGCAAAAATACGAATATATGTTCTGCTCGAAGCAAAATAAAATAAAAAATAAGAAAAAAACGAATGTTTACTATTGAAAAAATATCAAATATATCGTATAATTATGTTTACAAGTGGGTCAAAGTGGGTCAAAGTGGTGCAAAATATCCCAAAAGACCGCAAATTTGACATAATTGGTGATAATTCGAAAGGAGGACTCATATGATATCGGGAGAGTACAGTCATACACTTGATGCGAAAAAGCGCATGATACTTCCGGCGAAGCTGAGAGAAAAGCTGGGCGGATGTGTGATAATGACCAAGAGCGTCGATAGATGCATATCTCTTTATCCCATGCAAAGCTGGCAGACCTTTACCGAAAAGCTCGAGTCCTTGCCGGACATGGAGACGAGAGCTGCAAAGCGCTTTCTGTATTCCGCGGCTTTCGAAACGACAATAGATTCTCACGGCCGTATACAGCTCGCATCGAATCTTTGCGAATATGCGCGGCTTGACAAGAACGTCAAGGTCATCGGAGTCGGAGACCATATCGAGATATGGGACGAGAAGGCGTGGGATGCCGAGATCAACTCCGAGAACGGCGACGAGATCGCAAACACGCTTATAAGGCTCGGCTTCTGATGGATAACGTGAATTTCTCCCACTTCCCGGTGCTTTTCGAGGAGTGCATGGACGGACTTGCCATAAAACCGGATGGAGTATATGCCGATTGCACCGCCGGCGGAGGCGGACATTCGTACGGCATTGCATCAAGACTTCGCGACGGCAGACTTATAGCGATAGATCAGGACGAGGAAGCGATCGCGGCGGCAGGACGTCGGCTTGAGTGCTTCGGAGACAAGGTCAGCCTTGTGCGTAGCAATTTCTCGGATATCGCGGTGATACTCGGGGAGAGGCAGCTTGACGGAGCACTGATAGATCTCGGCGTGTCCTCA
This sequence comes from uncultured Lachnospiraceae bacterium, assembly GCA_964610075.1. Taxonomy (GTDB): domain Bacteria; phylum Bacillota; class Clostridia; order Oscillospirales; family CAG-272; genus CAZSUR01. The sequence continues at coordinate 1,658 of CAZSUR010000028.1, read as the reverse complement.
TATCAGCTTGATACGCCAGAGCGCGGATTTTCGTATATGCACGATGCTCCGCTTGATATGAGAATGGATACGTCGGCGCAGAAAAGCGCGTATGACATAGTGAACTTCATGCCCGAGGAGGAGCTTGCGCGTATTATCTTCGAATACGGCGAGGAGCGGTATTCCAGAAGGATCGCCTCGGGGATCGTTTCATACAGAGAAAACAAGAAGATCGAGACAACGCTCGAGCTTGTGGACGTTATACGCAGCGCGGTCCCGGCAAAATATGCCGAGGGCGGCTCGCATCCGGCAAAGCGCACCTTTCAGGCGATACGCATTGCCGTAAACAACGAGCTTGACATAATCGAGCCGACCCTGCGAGATATCACCGATCATCTGAAGCCGGGGGGACGGCTTGCGGTGATAACCTTCCACTCGCTTGAGGACAGAATAGTAAAGCAGACCTTTTCTTCGCTTGCACGCGGATGCACCTGCCCTCCGGATTTTCCGGTGTGCGTGTGCGGAAACGAGCCGAAGGTAAAGCTTATAACAAGAAAGCCGATACTCCCGACCAAGAGGGAGCTTGAGGAAAATTCCCGCTCTCACAGCGCAAAGCTGCGCGTGATCGAGAAGCTGTAATAAAAACGGAGGCATCAGGATGGCAAACGGCGCAAGACGAGACGACCGCAAAACCGAATACAGGGCGCCGTCCGGTGCGGAGAGAAAAAGCGGCGCGTCGACCGGGGCGTCGACAGGCGGTGCGGCTCCGAAGAAGCATATGCACGCAACGCGCGAGCCGAATCTGAAGAAGAAATCGAAGTCGACGGCACTTGCCGCAAAGAAGGTGCTGCCCGGCATCGTAAAAGAGGAAAAGGTACGCACGATCCGCGAGACGGCGAAGCGTGATTTCCCGACGTCGGTCATATTCCTTGCGATAATGTGCACCGTTCTGTTTATGTACATCATCTATAACATGGTGCAGATAAATGAGTATACGGTAGAGCTGGATGCGCTTCAGAAAAGGATAGAAACGCTTGCGTCCACCGAAAAGGATCTCAAGCTTGAGGTGGATAAAAAGAACGACCTTCGCGTAATAGAGGAGCTTGCTGCCGGAGAATACGGAATGATAAAGAAGGACAGCGTTGAAAAGCTTTACGTGAACGTCGGAGACGAGGAGCGCTCCGAGGCGGCAGAGACCGACGAGTCATCAAGCAGCGCCGAGGGCTTCATACCGTCGATAATGAATGCGATAGGCAGAAACTTTTTCGACTGATACCGAAGCATTTTTTGAAAACACGCCGAATACAATAAATTGTGAATCAGTTGAGAGTGGAGTGATATAAAATTATATACTCGTGCTCTCAATTTTGATTTTATAAATACGTTTTACATAAAGGAGGTGGCACCGTGAGATCGAAATTTAATTTCAGCCGTGAGATTCCGCACAGAAGCAAGTGGATAATGGCTGTGTTTTTTCTCGCATGGTGCGTCCTTGTTGTAAGACTTTTTTATCTGCAAGTAATAAATCACGAGGAGTACCGCGCGAAGGTAATAGACAATGTTCAGCACGAGACTCCGACGAGTGACGAGCGCGGTATAATATACGATTCGAACATGGTGCAGATCGCCTCCAATTATACCGTTTGGAGAGTTTTTATATCTCCGCGAGATATAGCGGA
>CAZSUR010000027.1:8978-10904 GCA_964610075.1 uncultured Lachnospiraceae bacterium | reverse complement strand
ACCATGAGCCTTTTGTGATATATCATATCAATGGAAGATGTTATAAAGTATCTTTGCTACCTGAGCACGTGTTGCGGTAGAATCGTGAGAGAATGAATCATCGGTTATACCGCTGACTATACGCGCATCTGCGAGCTTCAAAACGTAGTCACGGCCCCAAGCGTTCTCTATATCCCGGAATCCTGCATCCGTTCTCTTGATAGTATCGAGTCCGTACTTGTCGGCAAATACGCATATCATCTTGCACATTTCCTGGCGTGTCATCGTATCGTCGGGACGGAATTCGGTATCGCTCTTTCCGCACACGATACGGTGATCGTACGCCCACATGATAGCCGAATAGTACCACGAACCGGGAGCAACATCGTCGAATATCTGCTCCGCATTCGCATACTCGCTCGATTTGAAGTCATCCGCCATACGCGAGAGTATCGTAACGAACTCTGCACGCGTGATGTTGGCATCGGGAGCGAGCGTTTCGCTATTGCCCTTTCCTCTGAGTATATTCTCACCTACCGCGTAAGCAAGAGATTCAACGTACCACGCGTTCGTATTTACATCCTTGAAAGGAGCGAGACGCATCTCATTTGTATACACTACCCTTTCATGGCCGGTAAATACAGTCAGATTGCTTATTTTGTCAGAAACTCTGATGTAGGTAGTATTTCCCTTAACGTCAACATAATATCCGATATCGCTGTCGTCAAGCGGCATCGAATCGAACTTACGCAATTGCGTGTTATTACATATAACGTCAATTGCCTGAGTACCCTTTATTATTATGACCTTTTCGTCGATCAAGGTATTGGCATTAAGCATAATCACTGCGTCATTATATCCATTTTGGACGTAGGAGGTGTATTGCAGCTTATACTCAATAAAAGTATCGGAATCCTTCCAGAAACATGTAGTTCTCGACGCGCCCTCGTCCGGAGCCGTTATCATAAGCACCTTCTCGGTATCGACGTTGAGCATCGAATCGCCAAGACTGAGGGTAGATTTATTAAGCTCCATCGGGATGACCGAGCCTGCACGCAGGAATACCGGTATAGTATCCACCGGGCAGTCTACCTTTACCGTCTTCATGCTGCTGTAGTTCTTTCCTGTCCAAAGATTCGTCCAGGTGCCTATGGGGAAGGTTACGTCTACCTTCGTGCTGTCGTCAACGATAGGTCTTACGAGCATATCGTTACAGAAGATATACTGGAATTCGCTTGAGTTGAGCTTGTAGTTGTCGGGGTAAGCTATCGCCATGCCCTGCATCATAGGAGCGCCGGTCTTGCTTGCCTCAACAGCCGAGCTGTATATCTTGCTCGCCATATTTTCTCTTATCCAGTAGTACTTCTGATATACCTTCTGTGCGCTCTCTCCGTATCTCCACGGGCCGGGAACCGTGCCATGATCGCGGAAGATGGGCGAGAATGCTGCAAACTCGAGCCATCTCGAATAGATCTGGTCGTGTGAGGTTGACTGAAGCCCGCCAATGTCACTTCCCCAGTTCGAGATACCGATAGCTCCGGTGGTTATACCGCCGCGAACGACCTTCGCAAGTCCGTTGTAATCTCCGACGTGGTCGCCGGCGAATGCACCGGCATACTTCTGTGTGCCCGCGCAAGCGGCACGGAGGTATATGTAAAAGTCGTCTCCGACCTTTTCGGTCATATATTCGCTGAACAGCTTTGAGTAATAATACTGCGAGAAGTTGTGCATCTCGGAGCCGGTCATGCCGTTGTATGCGAGGGTATCGACGTCAACTCTCTCACCGTAGTCGAGCATAAAGCCGCGCAAGCCCTTGTCTATCGCATCGCCGTATCTGGCTTCAAGGAATTTCACCGCATTCGGATGAGTAAAGTCAAGTGAGTACCATTCCTCGGTGTAATAATCGCTCGGATCGTTCAGCTTTCTGTAATACGGCACCTCGTATTT
>CAZSUR010000027.1:0-8958 GCA_964610075.1 uncultured Lachnospiraceae bacterium | reverse complement strand
AAGGATCGTTGCTCACTCCTATAATGCTTGCGAGCCACGAGCGCTCGATCTGGAAGGGACGGAACCAACCGAGAAGCTTGGTACCGGTCGCTGCCAGCGTCGTATAGGTGCTGTCGTACGGCCAGAGTGAATCCTCGCCTCCGAGAGCGGCAATGTTCGGAGTCCCGAGCTTCTTATACTCCTCCATAAAGTTTTCAAGGTGAGGCTTTATTTTTTCTTCCTTACGTCCTCCGTTCGAATCCCAATAGGTGGACGCAGTACCTGCGATATAGTGATAAGCCCACTCGGGCGCAAGATAGTTGGTACCGGTTATCTCGGCGTAGCTCTCAAGGTTTTCGAGAATACTTTCCGTCCAAACGTAGAAGTCGAGATTAGGCCCGTCCATACAAAGGGAGTATTTGGATGCATCGGTCTTGCCTATATCCGCCTTGCCGTAATAGGATGAGTTAAAGAAAACAGTATATCCCTCGCTGCTGTGCCAAATGGGGACTATCTTATACGGAGTTTTTCCCCAATCGCCTGCATTCCAAAGATCAAAGCTCGTTCCGACAACGCTGACCGAATCGAACCATTCTCCGAAGCCCTGGATGAACTCGTCATCCGCAAGAGAAGCACCGAACTTGACCTGGATGACCTCGTCTTCGCTGTCATAGCCAAGAGCAAAATCGCTCATATCAAGTGCGAGCACCGGAAACATATCGCTGTTGTATACGGTCAGTATCCACTTATCCCCGCTCATCGAAAGATCGGCAGTGGCGCCGTTTGAGGATCTTGCGCGGATGCTGTCCGCTTTGTTCCAGAGATATGCAATGCTTTTATCTATATTGTCACCGGGAGTGAAAAATCCCTCCTCCGTTGACCAGAGTCTGATACCTCCGGCATCCGGGAAGGTTATTTTGTACGAGTATTCCACCCCGTCGTCCGAGCAGCTTACGGTAATGCCGTCCGGTGCGGTGTCTATACCGGTGACATTATCAAGCTGTCTCCAGGTATCACTCTCAACTACCGGCGGATCTGGAATTCTTTCCGCTGCCGAAACAATGATTATCAAAAAGACGGATATCATTGCCACGAGCACCGCCGTAAGTAAGATTTTCGTCTTATTACGCATATTTTCGTTCTCCTTAAAGGTAATATTCTTTGTATAAGTATAACAAACGAAAATTACCGAGTCAACGATTTTGAGGGAAATAAAATTGTGAACTTTTTATGTATGAAAATATATAATAATATGTGGCAAAATGTAAAAAACGATTAAAGATATGCCGCAGTGCACCCTTTTTATTGGCGCGCGATGCGATCCCGTCTGCAATCACACAAGCACGAAAAGCGTAGCAAAAAAAGCGGAAAAAATTAGGGCTATCCCGAATGTGAACAGAGCCATCTTCAGACTTTGCTCAAATACGCAAGCTCCTGCCGCCGTGCAAACGGCAACGCAGCCCAAAAGCGCCGAGAATGGCAGAAAAAGCGTGCTCCCGAACACAAAAAGCGGAGGCGCCACAGTCGCAAGCACGGTGGCTGTCACGAGAAGCAGGATGCTCTTCTGCTTTTCGGCGGACTCTGGCAGATCAGCGAAGCCGCGTATCAGAAATCCCGATATTATATACGCAAGCATCCACAAAAGTCGAAACAGCATCCCTCGCCCGAGTCCTATCCTTTCGCGAATCAAAGGATTCTTCGGCTCGGAAAAGGTAAATATCAAGCCGGAAAGCGAAAATGCAGCCGATACCGTAGCGGTACGCTTGATCTGCCGTAACCTCTCGCCGCGAAATAAGCTCATTAGCTTTTTCTTCAAAAAAAATCACCTCATATACCGTTTGTTCCAAGTATATGAGGTGATATATTTCATTATAACAACGATTATTTGTTGACCTGTCCGCCGGAGTAATGATCGGTGCAGAGTCGGTTGAACTGCTTTGCCGATCCGCTGAGTCCCGCGAACTTTCCGCCGAGCGCGTTGTAATAGAAGGGCTTTGTCTCATCAAGCGGAAGCAGATTTATGCTCGGTGATACCTCACGGTAGACGTACTGTGCGTCGGTGACGGTTATATCTACCGGGAAGTTTCTTTCCACCTGTATAAGGCCTATCGTTACTGTCGAATCATCGGGGCAGTCACTTGTCGCGATTCCTCCGGTGGATTTATCGTATTTCACGAGAACATGACAATCACACGACTCGGTGGGAACGTCGTCTGCTGCAAAATATCCGCTTTCCGCGCGGCTTCCGCGCTGGTCGAGCTTGCACGCCTCGGTAAGAAGCTTGCCCGAGTCCTTGCAATACGTTGCCATGACAACTCCGCTTTCGTCCTCGAAATGCTTGAGCTCGGCTGTGCCGTCGTTTGCCGCATCTATAAACTCGCGGTGGAGCTCGGTCATAACTCCGTCCCAGATAAGCAGCGAAGGGCTCATCGTAGCCGAGAACTCTCCGAGACTCTTGGGCATGGAGTATCCGAACCATACTCCGCAGATATAGTAGGGTGTGTATCCGACGAACCATCTGTCATAGTCAGCGGTCGTCGTACCGGTTTTTCCGGCAACGTCTACGTAGTTCTTGAGCTTTATTCTGCTTGCGGTACCGGACTCGATAACCTCGCAGAGCATACGCTCAACTATGAAGGAGTTCTCCTCCGAGAGCACCACTCTGCTGTTCTGCTGATTGTCAACTATAACGTTTCCGTTGCTGTCAAGTATCTTCAGCACTATACGCGGCGAGTTGTAAACTCCGTCGTTTGCAAATATCGAATACGCCGCGGTCATCTCAAGCACGGTAGCACCATACGAGAGCTGTCCGAGCGCGAGCGGCGCGTAGTCCTTATCCGACACTATCGCTCCTCCCGTAAGCTCCTGCTTCTCGACCAGGCTCGTTACCTCAAGCTCATCGGTCATGAATCTAAACGACGTCTCAAGTCCGAGCTTTTGAAGCGTTTTATAAGCCACCGTGTTGACCGAGCGCCTTACACCGTCGTGTATGGTGGTCAATCCGTTGTACACGTTAGGAAGGTTTGAAGGATATCCGTCCGGACGAAGCAGTACAGCCTCTCCCGATTCGTCGGTAGACTCACCGAAGTTTACGGGGGTATCGTCTATTACCGATGCGTAGTTTATAACTCCGTTCTCGATAGCCGGGCCGTAAACAGACAGCGGTTTTATCGAGGATCCCGGAGGACGCTTCGTCTGTGTAGCATAGTTGAGTATGCGGTTGCCCTCTTTTTCTCCGCGTCCGCCGACAAGTCCGAGGACGTTGCCGTTCGCCGGATCGACTATAACGCAGGAGGATTCGGGCTGGATAAACGAGGAGTCGACCGTAGTAAAGTTTTCCTCGTTAAGATAGTACTCCTCAAGCACGCCCTGAACGTCGGGATCCATCGCGGTAACGATGCTGAGTCCTCCCGAGTAGAGCATCTGCGATGCGACCTCGCGCGTACATTCGTACTTCTCCTGAAGCAGCTCGAGCGCTTCGTCTATCGCGGCATCGGTATACCATGAGTTTATCGTCTGACCGGTAGAGGTGGAGGCTGCCGACGAGGTATTCAGAACAAGCTCCTCGTTCAGCGCAGACTCATATTCCTCATCGGTTATCTTTCCAAGCTCGTGCATACGGAAAAGTACGGTGTCGCGGCGCTCCTTGTTTTTCTCCGGGAATCTTATCGGGTCCCATTTTACTGGGTTCTGTGTGATTCCCGCGATAGCCGCACATTCGACGAGCGAAAGCTCGCTTACATCCTTGCCGAAATATGTCCATGCCGCCGCACCGACTCCGTACGAGTTCTGCGAAAGGTAGGCTATATTCATGTACATTTCAAGGATCTGGGTCTTATCCAGCTTCTTTTCGATGTTCAGCGCACGTAGTATCTCCTGAACCTTTCGCTGGATTGTTACGTCGTTATCTCCGGTTAGGTTCTTGATAAGCTGCTGCGTTATCGTCGAGCCACCGTACGAATCGGTACCGGTGAAGTAGTAAAGCGTAGCTCCGAGGGTACGCCTCCAGTCAACTCCGCTGTGCTCGAAAAATCTGTGGTCCTCGATGGAGACGAACGCATCTATAAGATCCTGCGGAAATTCAGAATATGATACGTATATCTGGTTTTCAGCTCCATGCTGTCTCTGCGTTTCAAGCTCGACAGCCTCGCCCTCGCCGCTTCCGTCCGCCGAATAATCCATATAGAATATCTTCGTCGTCGTATCCTGGCGATTTGAAACCATCTCGATTATATCGTCAACACTCGGATCGACGTACTGCTTTACGTATATGGCGAATGCCGTTCCGACGATCGCTCCGGTTATCAAACCGATAAGCAGAAGCGTTAGAACTATATTTGCCAGATAGGAGAGCGCACGAAGGGTCACTCTGCCGGCGATAGCCGCGGCATTGCCCATCTCCGCCTTCCATTCAACCGATCCGTCCTGCCCCGGCTTTGTCGGCTTCTTCTTCCTTTGAGGAAGATTCTTCATCATTCCGGAGGCTTTATTTTTCAGCATATTTCCTTTATCTTTAAGTTGATTGCTTCTCTGCGATGCCTTTAAGGGAGCCTGCAAATCTCGGCCGTTGTTTTCGGCGCTTCTGCGAACTGGAGCTCTGTTATTCTGTCCCTGCTCGGGTAAAGCACCTCTGTTATCGGGTGTTCTTCTATCATTGCCTTGACTCGACATACTTCTTCTCATCTCTTTTCCTTTTATAGGCTAACTACGATTATAGTATATACTTTTGAATAGTCTGTGAATAATCGGATAATAATCATTTTGACAAAAAACGAAATCCGAAAGGGGTGGATATGTAATGAAAGCAAAGCAAAGGCTTATACTTCCGATCTTGCGCACCGCTTCCATGTTTCTTATATGCTTTGCGGCGATATTCGCGTTCTACGCGATCGCCGGCGGAGCCGTCGAATATGCGCGCAGGCATATATCACGCGACACCGTATCGGACAACCTGCCGGAAAGCGCCGACGGCAACACTCCGGTCATGTTTATCGCAACGACCGAGAACGGTAAGATAATCATACTTAACGCAAAGGATCGCACCGTGAAGAAAAAGCTTGACGTATGGATAACGCTTCTTCCCGAAAGCGACCGCTTGTATCTCGCGGACGGAATACCGATATATTCCGAGCGCGAAATGAACGAGATCATATCGTATTATACAAGCTGAGCGCCACGCTCCTTACTTCAGTATGACGTTTTCCTCACCGATAAGCGCACGAAGCTCGTTTAAAACAAAATCGGTCGGGCTGACCTTAAGCTGAGCCGATTTTATATACTTTTTGCTGCTTTGATCGTAGAGCACGACGTCGACCTCGCCCTCGAATATCTTGATAAGGCTGACCGTGCGTGAGAACAGCCTGCCCTCGGTATCGGGTAGCCTCAGATACAGCACCCTGCCGCGAGTGTCGTGTGCTGTGGTGCTGTTATTGCGCGCGGCAGTTTTTGCGCCGCCTCTCGAGTTCGAGCTGACTGCACCGCCGCTCTGCCGCGCACCGTCGCCATGCGGAGCTCCGTCGCGAGTGTCGCTATCCGCCGAGCCGGATGCCGTGCCGCTTGAGCTTTGTGCGTCGGTGCGGTGGTATCCGCCGGAGCCGTTTCGTTGCGCGCCATTGTGCACAGCATCCGTCTGTTGCGCAGGATATCCGTCTTCCATTCCATCCAAGCTTTGCGCTCTGCCCGGAGCCGCAGCATCGATGCGTCGCGCTTCCGTGCGCGAGCCGTTTTCCTTTATATACGTGGCGTCGTTTACAAGCGGCACCACCTTGTTCGCTATTATCCGCGGAGCCTCGTCGTCGCGCTGCGTTACCTCGCCGTAAACCGCGACCGCCGAATCGACCCTGAGCATATATCCGTATTCCGCAAGAGCTCGCGGAAATACTATAAGCTCACATTCGCCGGTCGTATCCTCGAGCGTGCAGAACGCCATCTTATCTCCGCCGCGTGTGTTTTTATCACTCCGTGCGAGTATAATTCCGCAAACGGTGACCTGTTTTTTCGGACCTCCGACCAGAGCATCGCGTACGCACGTGTGCTCGAGCGCCCGGACGCTTGATGAATACTCATCAAGCGGATGCCCGGAAAAATATGTACCGAGGCTGTCCTTTTCAAGCTTCAGCCTTTCCCTCAGGCTAAACTCTCCCACGTCCGGGATCGCGAAATGCTCCTCCGAAGAGGAAAACATATCAAGCTGACCCGATATGTTGCCTCGATTTTTCGAGGACAAGCTTTGAATTATACCGTCGTATGCTTCAAGCATCGACCTCCTCGATTTCTCGAGCCCGTCCATAGCTCCCGAGCATATAAGCGATTCTATCTGCTTGCGGTTGGTATCCAGAAGCGATATGCGATTGAGGAAATCGTTGAGCGACCGGTAATCTCCGCCCCTCTCGCGCTCCTTTATAACGTTTTCGACAAACAGCCTGCCGACGTTCTTTATCGCCAAAAGCCCGAACCTTATTCCCTCGTCCGAGTAATAAAAATCGGCGCGGGATCGGTTTATATCGGGTGCAAGCGTCTTTATACCGAGCTTTCCCGCCTCGTTTATATATTCGCACATCTTATCGGTGCGTCCGAGGACGGAGGTGATAAGCGCGGCGTAATACATACCCGTGTAATGAGTTTTAAGATAAGCGGTCTGATATGACAGTATCGCATACGCCGCCGCATGGCTCTTTTTAAAGCCGTAGTTAGAGAATGCCGTGATCTGCTCGAACATTGACTCGGCGTCGGAGGTGCTCATGCCGCTTTTCTCGGCACCGGAGATGAAGTTCTCCCTCTCCTGCTCGATAACTCCCGCCTTTTTCTTCGATATGGCGCGGCGCACAACGTCCGCCTTGCCATAGGAGTAGCCGGCGATGGCACGGAATATCTGCATTACCTGCTCCTGATAAACGATGCATCCGCTCGTTTCCTCGAGTATCTCGCGAAGCTGCGGCAAGGGATATTTTATGCTTTCCGCATTTTTTCTGTTGTCAAGGAATCGTGGGATCGAATCCATCGGCCCCGGACGGTACAGCGCTATCGCTATCATTATATCCTCTATCCTTTGAGGCTTGAACTTGATAAGCAGCTGCTTCATTCCGCCCGATTCGAGCTGAAACAGCCCGTCCGTCCTGCCGGAGGCTATAAGCTTATACGTTTCGGCATCGTCGAGCGGTATATCTCGCGGCGTAAGCCGCTCACCACACTCGGATGCAAGCTTGCAGGTATTATCTATTATGGTAAGATATCTCAGCGCCAGGAAATCGAACTTCAAAAGCCCGAGCTTGGCTACCGTATCCATATCGTACTGCGTTACGACGACGTCTCCGTTGGTCGATATCGGCAGGTAGTTGTAAAGTGGCTTGTCGGTGATAACAACTCCGGCAGCGTGTGTGGAGGCGTGGCGCGGCATTCCCTCGATCGACGATGACACATCGATGAGTTTGCGTACGCTCGCTGAATCGTCGTACATACGGCGTATCTCCGGAAGCTCAAGCGCCTCCTTGAGCGTCGCCTTGTAGGGTATATTCTTCGCCACGGCATCTACGCTCGAATAGTCCATACCGAGCGCTCGTCCGACGTCACGCACGGCAGCTCTTGACGCCATCGTACCAAAGGTTATGATCTGGCAGACGTGATCCTCGCCGTATTTGTTTATTACGTATCGAAGCACCTCGTCGCGGCGATCGTAGCAGAAATCTATATCGAAATCCGGCATACTTATGCGCTCCGGATTCAGAAACGACTCGAAAAGGAGCTGATATTTTATCGGATCGACCTCGGTTATCCCCACGAGATAAGCGACAAGGCTTCCCGCTCCTGAGCCTCTGCCGGGGCCGGTCGGGATATCGTGCGATTTTGCATAGTTCACAAAATCGCCCACTATCAGAAAATACTCGTCGTAGCCCATCGAATTTATCACGACAAGCTCGTACTCGATACGATATTTATAGTCGTCGCGTGTATATTTGCCGTCAAAGGTTATCTCCCCTGCCGCGACTCGGCGCTCAAAGCCCTCGTCGACCAGGCGGCGGAGATACTTCTTCGGTGTCTCGCCGTTCGGCGGAGTAAATGCCGGCAGAAATACCTTTCCGGTCTCAAATTCATAGTTGCAGCTCTCGGCTATCTTGACGGTATTTACGATCGCACCCTCGTATTTTCCGAAAAAGGTCTTCATTTCGTCGGTGCTTTTATAATAATACTCGTCCTTTTCAAAGCCGAGCTGCCGTCCGTCCGATACCGTTTTATTCATCTGTATACACAAAAGTATCGCCTGAGTATCGGCATCGCTTCGATCTATATAGTGCACATCGTTTGTCGCAACAAGCGGTATGCCGAGTCTTGTGTGCATATCGATCAGAGCGGCGTTCACCTTATCCTGCCCGTCCACTCCGTGGTTCTGAAGCTCGAGGTAAAAGCGTCCCTTGAATATCTCATCAAGCTCGAGTGCAGCCTCATCGGCTCCGCGCAGATTATCCGCCAATATGAGCTGCGATATCCTTCCGGCAAGGCAGCCGGAGAGCGCCACAAGCCCCTCGCTGTGCGAGCGCAGCAGCTCGGTATCGATCCGCGGCTTGCCGTAAAAGCCCTCGGTAAACGAGCGGCTGACCATATACGTGAGATTTTTATACCCAACCTCATTCTGCACAAGCAGAACGAGATGATGATACGCCCTCTCGCCAACGCGTGTGCGCTCGAAGCGTGATCCGGGAGCAACGTATACCTCGCAGCCTATTATCGGCTTTATACCCTCGTTTTTGCAGGCGGTAAAAAACTTTACCGCGCCGTACATGACACCGTGATCGGTTATCGCCACGGCATCGTGTCCTGCGGCCTTCGCCGCGCGCGGTATATCCTCGATACGGCAGGCGCCGTCAAGAAGGCTGTATTCGCTGTGCAGATGCAGATGAACAAACTCTCCCATTAACGGCTCCTCCCTTGATTTATTATACGTTTGTGTACGTCTCCTTTGCGCAGAATACGGCGCCGATGAGC
>CAZSUR010000026.1:0-11584 GCA_964610075.1 uncultured Lachnospiraceae bacterium | reverse complement strand
CGGAGCCGAGAGCTTCGACACATAGCTTCCGCTTTTGACCTTACATTCAAGCCTTATGAAATCATCCGATAAGTTATACATTCGGATGCGGTATTTTTTGCGGTTATCGACACCGCTCATCTTATCGAGATAAGCCGTGTTCCAATAATCGTCAAAATAAAGGCTTCGGATGCTGTAGCTGCCGTTTTCGGTATGCGTATCGGTACGAAGCACCGTTTTCAGACGTTGCTTTATCAGCTCGGCGTCACCGTAATTTATCAGATATTTAAGCTCATGACGAAATTTCATAGTTCACTTCCTAAATACCGAACTGGATCGTTCCGTCCGGCAGAACGTTGAAGCCGATAACGCCGTATCGGGTGATCTCGTCCATGCCCTCGTATTGTTCCATCGCGGTCTGGGTCATGCCGCTTGCGTTCGTTGCCGTGAGCCTTACAAAATACTGCCCGGGAGCAAGTCTCTCGGTAAAGGTCTGCGCGACGCGCAGATCGTCCTGAACACTCACGTAGCTTTCAAAGGTATAGGTCTTTGAAAGCTCGAATTTATAGGTGATATCCTCGCCGTCAAAATCGTACGAGGCATCCCAACGGAAAACCGTTTTGTCGTCGGTCAGGATAGGCTCTCCTATATAAAAGGGCATCGGACTGTCAAGGCTGATACGGTACATCTCGTAGTTGTGCTCTATTTCATTCGGGATCATATCGAGGATCTTTTTATAATCCTCCATCTTTTCCGGAGCGTATACCGCATCGGGTACGGTGGAAAGGAATTGAGTGGTAACGGTCGCATATTCTGCGACCATAGCGCTGATCCGCTCCTTTGTGAGGGAGGCGCGCAGCTCGTTCACCTTATCGTCAAGCTTCTGCCTCAAGGTGTCAGATTTTAACACTCGGCTGTGCAGGGTCGAGCCCCAATAGTTGGACATTCCCCTCGTATAGTTATAGCCTGCCGCCTCGCCGCCGTATGCGATATCCTCCTCGTATCCCCAAGCGCCGTCGTTGTCCCAGGAGATAAAGTACCACTTGTTTCCGTTCTGTGGACTGTACAAATAGAAGTTTTGACTTGTGGTATCGGTATTTCCGCTCAGCATCTGGAATGCGAGCCATGTGAAATAGTTATCCTCGTCGAAATACTTTTCGATTATATCCTCTATGGGGATCGAGTAGTTGTTGAGATCAGCGAGCATGGTTATAAGCTTTGTGTGGTCGTCGTTGCCCTTGATCTCGAGCACCTTTTCAAACTCGCTTTTATCGTATTCGGGATCATCCTTCAGCTTTATCGCGTCGTACTCCAAAAACTCGAACATTGTCGCCTTATAAAGCTGACCGAACTCATCGAGCCCGTGATTTCGCAGGTAGGATTTGTTCACCTGCTCGACCTGCGTGTACAGGCCGTAGTCAACGAACTCCGCGTTCGTGTTGCCCTCGGTAAGATCCTTTACGTAAAGCTGAACGAACTGCGTCCGGAGGCTGAAGGCTCCCGGGATCGTTTTCAGCAGATCGTAGCTTAGCTTGTTGCGGAAGCGCACCGAGTCGTACACGTGCTTGTTTAACGCTATCGTGCGCTGCTCGCGCCAATAGCCCTCGTTTTTATTTATCTCTATCTTATACGATTTTTGAGCCGAGCGTGTGCTGGTAGCACCGCGGATCTGCACGATACAGTTGGGTGCGAACTCGCCGTAGCCGAACGAGCCTTGTGTCGGCCCGTTTTCGTCTCCCACCTGCAAAATGCCCTCGACGCGGTAGCGGTCGATGCCGTTTTCTTCATAATAATATATCGAGTGTGCGTTGACCTCGCTCCAGGTGTGATTGGTGTTGTCGGCTTCGTTTCCTTGGCTGACGGTCAGATACATCGTCACGACCGAATCCTCGTCATCGTCGGCATATATGACCGACGAGTCGCTGACCTTCACGCTGTCCACGTCGGTGCCCGGCTCCTCCGGCGCCTCCGACTTCGGGGCGGCTTCGGCGCAGCTTGAAAGAAGCATGAGCAAGCTCAAACCAAGGCACAACAGCGCGCCTAACTTAATTTTCATCCTTTTGATCCTCCTTTTTTTCGACGGCTTCTCTGCGCCGCCTCTGAACGCGCGCAGCGCGTATTTCCAACGCGTCCGCGATACCGGTGAACAAGCCGTTATGCGCGGTCGCAAACAGCGGCTGCCGGCTTAGAACGTTATATTTCAGCTTTCTCAGATAATTGCAAAGAATAAGGCAGGCGCAGATGCAAAAGCACATACTGCCCAAAACGAAGGGTATACCGTAAAAAGAATCGAACTTGATCGCAAAGAAAAGGCTCAAGGCGTTTGCGACCACCGCGAAAACGGAGGTGCTTATAAGCGCTCCGCGCATATCCGAGAAGTATTGGGATATCAGCATGATACTGTTTCCGATGGCGTAGAATGCATATCCGACGCAAAGCGTTCTGTAAATGCGGAGCATCTCGTCGTTAAAGCCGAGTGGCAGATTCGGGAGCACGATAGTTCCGACTATGATAAAGATAAGGGTCGAGAATATCTGCTTCAAAGCAAGATAGCCTATCTCCTCGCTCAGCACTCGGATCATGTTGTTCTCCTGCTCGTCGATATTTTCGATAGAGCCGCCGTCGTTGAACAGGCTGAAATACTCCTTGTACTCCGGATAGAAGCGTGTCTCTACCGAGGTCGTGAAGTTTACCGTTGTGATAAGTATCGAGAAGAAGGCGAAAATCGCCGGCACGTCGTAGGTGGGCGCTCCGTAGAACAACCCCTGCACCTGCACGCGCAGCGAGCTGAACCACCACATTATCACAAGATGGCCGAACAGACCGAGCGTTGTGAATAATCCGACAAGCAAGAGCTGCGGCGTGCGGTCTATCCACTCTAAGAAGCGGAATGAGGTTCCAAAGCCCTCGGGGAAGGTCTTATATAATATGGCAAAGTACCATATCATCATGATCATATATCCGACAGTCACCGATACAAGCACGGCTGTGATGACCTCGATCTTAAGTATCCAGATGCATATTGCCGTCAAAAGCAGAGCGGATGCGACCGACGCTGCAAAGGCGATGATAATGCTTCTGAAATCCTTTAGCATCGTAAGATAGTTTATCTCCGTCCATACGACTATCAGCACCAAAAAGAAGATCAGCGCCAATATCTGATACCGCACCAAGATGCCCGAAAAGTGCAAAAATATGCCGTAGGGTATAGCTCCGAGCACGAGCATCATGGCAATGCTTCCGTAGAAGGACGGGATAAGCAGATTATACCGCTTCTCATATATCATATCCGCGCAAAAGCGGGTTGTAAGCATTGAGAACAGCGAGGTCACGGTAAGCGAGCCCAAAAGGGTATGCGTGAGTATTGACACTGCAAGCTCACGCGTTTGGCGTGACGCCCCGGCGGATTCGATCATAAGCATGGAGAGCAGCAGAAGAAGGAATCCGAGAAGCATCGGGCCTGCACAGACCATCGTGGCATAGGAGTATGCTCGGATAGTGGCGATCAAGCCCTTTCTTGAAAACAGCTTTTTTAGTTCAAAACCGATCCCTGCCATCTTCCAAGCACCTCCTCATAGTTTTTGTTGTAGTTTGCGACCATATCGTCGTGTACGTAGTAGGTTTCTACCCTCTTTTTGCCGCGTGCAGCCATCTCGGCGCGCAGCTCCTCGTTTGTCGCGAGCAGCTCCATTGCGTTTGACAGCTCCTTCGAGTGCATAGGCGGAACGACGATGCCTGCCGCACCGATGTCGTCCCCCTCATTTCCCTCCAAAAGGTTGCGGCAGCAGCCGACGTCGGTGGTAACACACGCTCTGCCGGCGGCAAAGGACTCAAGCACCGAAAGCGGCTGTCCCTCCGAAATGCTGCTTAAAACGGTAAAATCGGTCTTTTTCAGGTAATCTACGATATTTACGTTTCCGGGCATATCTATATCGGTTATTTCAAGCTGCCGTATAAGCTCCACGCACTCGTCGCGGTACTCCTCGTCGTCGGTATCTCCGAGGATGTGGAGTCTGACGTTCGGCACACGCTGCTTTAGTGCGAAAAACGCCTGGATCATCGTTTTGATATCCTTTATCGGGTGGATTCTTACGACCGCGGTTATATCGACGTAGCCGTTCGGCGCCTTCGGCGGTATATTCGCAAAATTCTCGATGCGGATGCCGTTCTCGATGACCTTGCGCTTGTGTGCATCGCAGCCGAGCTCGAGCTGTACGTCCGAGTAGCGCTTGAACAATGCCGTTACCGAATCGGCGCGCTCGTAGGCGCAGTGAGCCAGCATATAAAACATATTTATCCATTGCTGACGAAATTGCGGAACGACCCATTTCGCACGGAGTATCTCCTCCTCGCGCTCACGGGTATAGATCCCGTGCTCGGTCACTATATACGGCCTTTTGTATTTCCACGCACCGAGAGCTCCGAGCATTCCGCCGTATCCGGTCGAGGTCGCGTGGTACACGTCCGCCTTCGGCGGCTCGGTGCTGAGCAGATACAATATCGGCAGAAACATCGAGCGCACCGTATGGAAAAAGTCGGTGAAGGTTACGTGAGGATACTCGTTTTTGCATATATCGAGAAGAATATTTAAAAATTCCTCGCTCATAAGGAAGGACATAACGCCTACCTTTTTCTCGTTATACATCCTGAAAAGGATATTCCAATCCGGCTCCTTTGCCAGCACCAGCTTTTTAAGCTCATCTATCTCACGCGGAGTGAAGGAGTAGTAGCTGTTTTTCGACGGCTTGAGCTTGAGCGCGCTGTCCAAAAACACCTCGCGCACCTCGACTACGTTCGAGGGCAGCTCGTATTTGAACTTTCCGGAGTCCTCCTCCTTCGGAGCGATGACCCAAAGCACGTATTCGTGCTGGGGGTTTGAGGTTATAAGTGAGTGCATCCACGCGGAAACGCCTCCGCGTACGTAAGGGTAGCAGCCCTCAAGCACCATGCATATTCTCACTTTGACACCTCCGTTTCGATTATCACCGTATCCTGCGTGGCTTTAAGGAGATAATAGCTTCCGCTTATATGCTCTATCTCGCCTCCGCGGACGTTTACCGGCTCGCCGTTGTTACAGCGCACCATAAGGTATGCCTCGTCGTAAAATCCGCCGAGACGCAGATTTATCTCGCCGTCCGATTCCTTGCGCTCGACCGAAAGACAGTCGAAGCGCGCGGCAGCTCTGCCGGCATCGCTTCCGGTCATGTTCCGGATGCTCGGCGCCGAGCTGTAAAGCCACTCGCAGTAGTTGTCGAGGTTGCCGAAAAGCTGTTCCCAGCCCTGCTCGGCACCGCGGTCAACGTCCAGAACATCGTCAGGATGCATAAAGTGTGAGTTGACGTAGTAAAGGGTCAGGCCGTTCAGCGCCTCCCAGCGCATATGCGCGTCGAGCACGGCGCCGGAGATAAGTCGCGGAAATTCAATGATGCCGTCCTCGGCTATCTCAAACTCCTGATCGTATTCGATCTCGCCCTCAAGATAGAGGGATGCTATTACCTTTATCTGCGGTACGCTTTCGCGCAGCAGTGCTCTGCCCTCGTTGGAGAGGATATTCGACGGCGGAACGTATACGGACATCGTATTGTCCGGATAGAGCGATTCCCCGAGCTCAAACGCGCGTCCGAGCGCGCGGAGCGCATCCTCCTCCGTCTTCCACGGCTTATAATCGACCTTGTTTTTAAAATCGAAGCCGGTAAAGCAGAGCGGCAGATGGTTGTAGCCGTGAAGTCCTATCTCTCCGCCGTTGTCCAGAAGCAGAGCTCCGAAATGCTTAAAGCGCTCGGTATCCGTCTGCTGTGGGAAGGAGCCGTCTACCTCCTCGGAGTAATCGTCGATCAGCATACCGGTGTATCGGATGCCGTATTTATCCGAAAGTGAGAGAACGTCCGGCCACCAAACAGCCGAATAAAAGCTTGATATGTTGCGGTTATAGTCGCGACGGATATAGGTTCCGTCTCCCATCGGCACCGGTGACGGAAAATCGTCCAAGAAAAATGCCGAGGCATTTATAACCGGATAGATGCAGGTGTCGTCCAAAAGACTGTATACGGCGCAGGTGAGTCCGCGCGTGGTCTTTTCGCACAGACCGACGTTCATTACGGCAAATCTGCCCTCGCCACAATCCGCCTCCCATATAAGCGGAGTTTTCGTGTCATCGTCGGTTATTGCATAGGTGGTCGTATTTTGATCAAGGCGACAGCTTATGGCGGTGGTCATCGGCTCGCCCCAATGGAAGGTATAGTTGTCGCCGCCGATCATAAAATCGCTTAATATGGTCATTCCGGAAAAGGTAGCGTAGCCGTAGCCGCCGTCCGACACTCCCATATAGCGAGAAAAGAAGCTGAAGGTCGGGCAGGGTACCGGAGTTGCCAGAAGCATACACGCGCCGCCTCCCTGCACCCATTCGAGAAGTGCGGTTGCGCGCTCGCCCAGCGCATCGAGATTGTGAAAGGCTATAACTACATTGCGATAGCTGTCAAAGCTCGGGATGGTGCTGCGCGAAACGTCGATCATATCGAAGCCGACACGCATGATACCGAGCACGTCACGCATATGCTCCTCGAAAATATCATTGCTGTCCTGGGTGCTGTCGGTCAAGACCAGACATTCCTTTGCCGCCTCGTCCTTCCGCTTTTTCTCGGCGATGATCGAGCTCGGCAGATCGGTCAGGCGGCTTTCGGCTACGGTATATCGCGCGCCGATATTATCGAATATCAGCAGCACCGTAACAGCCATCAAAACCGCGATCGCCACTATGGTGATCGAGAAGCGCTTTAACATATTTTTCACTTACAGTTCCTCCGTTTGCGCCGCTTTATCCCAAAATGCAAGCACGCTTTTACCGTGATTGGAAAGATAAACGTTACTGCTCTTTATGTACGAAATGATCCGTTTTATGCCCTCTCCGTTGTTTGTCTGCTCGTAGACTGCAAGCAGAGCGAACAACGCTGCCTCGCGGTTGGGCCATTTCCTTGCGGCGGAGCTTGCAAGAGCCTCCGCTTGCGTGAAGTTTTTGAGCGCCAGATAGTTTTCCGAGGCGCAAATGACCGCCTCCATGTTTTCCGGCTCCTCATTTATCTTCACATTCAAAACCTCGGATAATCTGTGGCGGTAAAGGAAGAGAACGTTCTCGTCTATCAGACCGCTTGAGATGTAATCGCGCAGGTCGTTTATATATCTGTTGCGATATACCGAATCGCTTTCATCGCGGCGGTAAAGCCGCTCGGATTTTTGAAGTCGGTAGTCGTATTCACGCTGCATCTCCATGACCGCGGTCGAGGCATAGTGCGACACCTCGATATCCTCGTCGGTACAAGCCTTTTGAAGCAGCTCGGTGTATTGCTTCGGGCTCTTTCGCAGTATATCCAGCATAAGCTGGCGCCGAGTTGCCGAGTCGTTTATCGACATAGCCTCCTCAAGCGGTATGACCATGCCCTCGTCCTCGTCCGGAGAGAGCTTTTTCAAGCGCAGGTCGGTTTCCTCCAGATGCATTTCCTCAAGCGTTATTTCACGGGTTCCCGCCTTCTCGCCTCTCGAATAGCACTCCGCTATGATCGCGCATATTACTCCGCCGATGGGCACAAGCACAACGATAGGCATAAGCTGCTCGCTGAATTTGAGCACTCCGGCACGAACGCAGACGTATATCACGATGCAGAGAATGATATGGATCACAAGATAAAGAAGTAAAAGATAAGATAAACTCATAGTCTGTCTTCCTGTTCGTTCGCTCCTACAGCTCCGTAGTTTAAGCCGCGGCTCTTTAAACGGTCAAGCACGTATTGAATGTTCTGTGTGTTGGTTTGGCTCAGGCACAGATAAAGCTCGCCGCTCTTTCCCAGTCCCAGCTCATCCGTGTTTCTTACCAATGAGCTGATCTTGTTCGCTACCGCGTTGCGGTTCTCCGGCGTTGCGTCGATCCGCAGGAGGACGTATTCGGAGGTGCCGCTTTGCGCCATCTTTTCCTTATTCTTTATCAGCTCCGCAAAATATTCGTTCTTCAATATCTTGCTTCCCGGAATATACTTTTCCGTTTCGGTTTTGGAGTTATATTCTATCGCGCGAATAAGCGAGATCTTGATAAGTCCGCTTACTATCTTTATAAGATTCTCGTAATATACCGAAAGCTGCTCGTGCGTTGCCTTTTTCAAGGTGATGAGCGCTATCGGACGCTCGTCGTGGTAAAGCACGATGGCATACTCGGGATATCCGACCAGACGCTCGCGGTTTACCCAGACGTTTTCGTCGTGAAGCTCGGGGAGCATCCTGTCAAGCTCGGAGATCTTAAGCGACTTTTCGGTGATGTTGAATATTTCCTTCGAGCAGATGATAAGTCGCGCATACTGCATACTGTCCTCACAGCGATAGATGCAGACCGAGTGGTTGTCAAGCACTCCCTCGAGCGCGTAGAGCGCCTCAAGGAAAACGTGCTCGACGGTATTGCTGTCCAGCTTTTTGGTGATCTCGTAAAGGCGACCGAAGCTGTCCTTATATGACATGATCTGCGTTCTGTACTGCTCCTTGTTGTTCAGCGCGCTGACGTAGAACTCGTTCAGCGTAACGTACTTATCCTCAAGCACCGCGATCTCGTCCTTTAGTGCCGCGTTGTCGTTTTTAAGGCGATCCTTTGCGTAGCCGGTAACCGCTCCGACAAGGAAGAAGAATATGTACGGAAGCCACGTGTCGATGTCGAGGACGACCGCCTCCCACTTTGCGTGCGTGGCGATGGTAGCCGAAAGAAGCGAAACTCCGGCGAGAGCCGATGCCGCAAGTCCGGTCTTCATTCCGTGGATCGTGCCGAGTATCACAACGTAAAGAAGTCTGAAGTCGATATAGCTGAACTGCACCATGGTCGAGGTTATTTTAAGCAGCAGCTCCATCGCGATAAAGCCGCCGACAAGCTCGGCTAACTTTATCAAAAACGAGTGGTTGGAAAAGAGTGCGCAGAGCCGATCCTTAAAGCCGGTCTTTTCAACCTGCACGTTTTCGTCCGATTCGCGTACAAGCTCCGGCAATTCATCCTTCAGTCGAGCGTACGGCATCCAGTCGTATTCCTTTTTGACTGCCGTTCGGTCAAAATCAATGTCGGCGGTCACCGGATATGAGCTATACGAGATACGTACGGTCGAAAACTCCTTTTTAAGCAGCTCTCCGAGCTCGAAGAAGGTACAAATGTCCGCTGCCGGGACGTCGAGCTCGTCGTAAACGAGCGTCCAGCTCTCGCATATGCGGAGAAGCAGCTCTCCGAGATCGCGCTCGGACACGAATCCGCAGCGCTGATCCTTCGCGCCGTACAGACGTACCTTTCCGGAGGAGCGCGCCTGCAGAATGGCGTCTCCTATGACCGAATTGGACTCGCCGTAGCCGTAAACCGACGGGACATTGCACTTTATTATCGACATTCCCTTCGAGTTTCGATAAAAGCCGCAAAGTCCGTCTAACGCCTCGAAAAGCATAACGAGATCGTGCTCCGGGATACGGTTGCTTTTGATTCCGCAATGCTTCGGCTGCAGATAAACCACCTGATTTATCTCGTGCGCGGCGCATATGCGCAGAAGATTTTCAAGCTCCTGATATTCGGTGTAATCGGGCTCCTTCTGATAGATTCCCTGCGAAAAGAACACTACTATATTAAAATTGTGCGAATTGAATATCCTTTCAAAGTCGCCTGCCGCCGGCGAAATATTGAAGATCGCTGCTTTTTTGCCCAAAAGCTCGGTATTCATATCGCTTGAGGCAAACGCAACGCTGTGTCCGCCGCCAAGTAACGGCTGCGCTATGCGCTCGGTCAAGCATGACAGGCTGCCCGTAAATAATATGTCCATTTTTAATTCCTCTCCTCGGTATTGTTGCTCAAGTCTGAGTCAAAGCCACCGCAATAAAGCTCATATATCTTATGCTTTGCGCTCACAAACGCTTCCACCACGGCTTTGTCGAAATAGTCATCGGCGTGCTCGCTTATATAAGTGAACGCATCCTCAAAGCTCCAGGATTCCTTATAGCTGCGCTCGGACACCAACGCATCGAATACGTCGGCGACCGCCACGATCTTCGCTGGGAGCGATATCTCGCTTCCGCGAAGTCCCATGTATCCGCTTCCGTCAACGTGCTCGTGATGCTCCCTTGCGACAAGTGCCGCCATCCGGAAGAACTCGTCGTCGCAGTTGAGCAGCTGATAGCCGTAGACGATGTGCCGCTTTATCTCCTCGAATTCCGCCTCGCTCAGGCGTCCGCTCTTGAAAAGCACGTCCTCCGGCACGCATATTTTACCTATATCGTGAAGAGCCGCAGCTCGCGAGATCTCATCTGCACGGCTTTTGCTCATTCCCATATACGAGCCGATTATCCGGCTGTATTCGGAAACGTTAAGCGAGTGTGTTTCGCGAATATATACCTTATTAAATATCCTCTGATTAAAGGCGTCGAGCGCCGCAAGACAGTTGTTTGGGATCTTCATGTCGGGCGATATTTTAAGCGATACGTTTTTAAGCTCCGCCTCCTCGCGATTCCACTCGTGCGCGTGCGTGGGGGCGTATTCGTCGGAGTCGATCCGCTCCGTCGCCCGTCGTGCGCCCTCGGTCGAGGTGTGGGATCCGTCCTCACGAGCTTTTTCCTCGCGGCGCAGGATAACGGCGTCCGCCGCATATCCGAGACAGCATAGCAGAGCCGCCGCAACGAATGCGATAGACTGCCAGGTGAGCTTTTGTGACGATATCGCTATCCAAAGCAGCATATCGAACGTCCAAAATACGATGGCAACCGAGCAAAAGCATTTTGAATCCCGTTTTGCACGCCTTAATATGATCCGCATGGCGAAGATGGTGTTTATCGCCTGCAAAAGTACCCCTGCGCGCAGCAGGATAAAGAAGAATACGTTTCCCCAAAGAATGACCGCGCAAAGCGCATACAAAACATTTATCGCGAGCATCGCCTCAAGTCCGGTGTTCCATTCGCCGTGGCGTACCGCAATCTCGATAAGGATAACAGCCGGCACAAGCAGGCTCAAGAACAGCTTCAGAGCAAACAAAAAAAGCGGCTCGTTGTGCATCGGCCAATATTCAAATAAAAATACCGAAAAAGCGACAAGCGCCGAGGCGAAGAGCAAAAATATCGCTCCGGGCGAGCAGCCGTCAATATGCGTGAGGCATAGGATCAGGCTCGCGACAAAGACAGCAACGAGTAAAATCGCGATATAAAAGAAGGAATATGGGATATTCAAAGCCGAAAAAATCGTTTCGCCGGCAGGTATTATTTCAATTTCAAAGCTGTCCGACAGGGGAGAATGGAGCAACAGCTCGATCGTCTCCCCCGAGGCGTTATCCGGCAGCTCTACCGTTATATAGGAGGATCCGGACATCGCTTTCTCGGATATGGTGTCAAAAATCTCATTTCCCGACACGCTTATTCTCGCGGTGGCGTTAAGCTGGCGCAAAACGAGCCGATGCCCATCTGCCTGCGGAAGCGTGCCTCTTATATATAAATATTTATTCGATGCAGAGGCGTGAATGTCGTCTATTCCCTCCGCCGTCTGCAGGCGGATATCGGCGTATGATATCTTATCACGAGAGGTGTAGCAGTACTGCACGCTCTCAAGTCCGCTTGCCTG
>CAZSUR010000025.1:0-12088 GCA_964610075.1 uncultured Lachnospiraceae bacterium | reverse complement strand
CATCTGCCTCGGTCGATCCCCGTATGCCGTCCGAGGGGTACCTGCGTACACAGTAATTATAATACAAAAATCGGTTTATGAAAATAGCTTTTGAAAAATTTTAACATATACGGGAAAAAGATAGGTGTAAAATGACAGCTTTTGAAAATGCAAAGCGTATTGTGGTGAAGGTGGGAACCTCCACGCTTACCCACAGCACGGGAAAATTCAACCTCAAGCGCATGGAGCTGCTTGCGAGGGTGCTCTCCGATCTTAAAAACTCGGGAAGAGAGATAATACTTGTGACCTCGGCGGCTATAGCCGCAGGTATGGCGCGCACCGGGCGCTCCGAACGCCCTGATTCGACCGCCGAAAAGCAGGCGCTTGCAGCGGTGGGACAATGCGAGCTTATGCGTATGTACGAGAGATTCTTCGATTCGTACGGCCATTGCGTGGCTCAGGTGCTCGTAACGCACGAGATAGTGAGCAACGAGCATATGAAGCATAATACGATAAATACGATGAACTCGCTTATCGGCATGGGCTGCCTGCCGATAGTGAACGAAAACGATACCGTCTCCTGCGAGGAGGTCGAGTTCGGTGACAACGATACCCTCTCCGCGCACGTGGCGGTGATATCCTCCGCCGACGCACTCGTTATGCTAAGCGATATAGACGGTCTTTATAACGACGATCCGCACAAAAATCCGAACGCGGAGCTCATCTCATCGGTAAGCGAGCTCACCGACGATATCCGCGGATATGCGGGAGGCGCCGGAACGAGCCGCGGAACGGGCGGACTTGTTACCAAGCTTCACGCGGCGGAGATCGCGGGAGCCGCAGGCATACCCTCCTTCCTTATGAACGGAGAGGATCCTCGCCTGCTCTACGACCTCGTCGAGGGCAAGCCCTGCCGCGGAACTCATTTTTCGCTTTCAAATCAAGCGGTATCCGGGCAATAAGACGTACGCATCGCATTGTTCTTGACATTTAGAGTGGCGGAGCGTTATTTCGCTCCTCTCTTGCAGCCGCCAAACGCTGCACACGACCGAAAAATCTCAAGGAGGAGATGAATTTGAGCTTCATCCGAAAGCATCCCCTTTTTGTGCTCTGCACCGCCTTTGCGGCAGGTGCGCTTCTGTCGTATCACGTTGGTCTTGCGGTAAAGCTCGTGCTTTCGGGCGCAGCTCTGCTGCTGATCTCAGGCTCGCTTATCGCGGCGCGCGTTACCGTGCGCGGCAGATACCTTCTACCGCTTCTGCCCACGTTTGCCGGAATACTGCTCGCCGCCGTATTGTCGGTGTGCTATATAGATATCTACGCCGACGGCATAGCCGAGCGATACAACGATACCGAAGCCGAGATCACCGCTTCGGTTTTGTACTCTAAAACGTCGTCCGGCACCGTGACGGCAAGAATAAGCATAGACTCGATCGACGGTGAGAGGGTGTCGCTTCGCTCGAAGCTGTTTCTGGGATATCCGTGCGATCTATCGCTCGGTGACAGGATAGCTCTGCGCGTGAGCTTCGATAAGCCGGAGCGCTCGCTCGGCTTTTATCGAGAGCGTGACGCCTGCTTTTCGGATGGGATCTTTGTCACCGCCGCGGCTATCGACGACCGTGTGACATACGTCGGCAGCGAGCTTGCCTCTCCGCGCTTTCTCATATACCGTGCGAGAGCTTGGATATCCTCCCTTTTCCGATATCGGCTCGGTGAGGATTCCGGCGGCTTTGCCTGCGGACTTCTTCTCGGGAACGGAGATGAGGTGCCGGGGACGGTCAAGCGCGATTTCAGACGCCTCGGTCTGTCGCATATCCTTGCGGTGAGCGGATTGCATCTGACCGTGCTCTGCGGAATACTTGACATTATCCTCAAACGCCTGCGCGCATCGCGTGCGGTATCCGCCGCTTCAAGCTGCGCGCTCGTGATATTTATAATTGCGCTGACGGCGGCGCCTCCCTCGATAATAAGAGCCGGAATAATGGTTATATTAAGCCGTGTGGGAGCACTTTTCGGTCGGCGTGGAGATCCGCTTTCATCCCTTTCCGCTGCTGCGGCACTTATACTGCTCATAACTCCCGGAGCCGTTGCCGATGTCGGCTTTTGGCTCTCGGTTTTCGCGACACTCGGACTTATACTTTTCGCATCTCCGATAGATGCGGCGCTGCTGCACCTCCTGCCGAAGAAAGCGGCGGAGCTCGGTGCGGTCAAGGCGATATCCGCTATCCTTGCATCGACCCTGGCGGCGACGGCCGCCTCATTCCCGGTGTCCTATATATGCTTTGGCGAGCTTTCGCTTATCGCTCCGATAGCAAATGTGATATTCTGCTATCCGTTCATGCTCGTTCTGTGCCTTCTGCCCTTCGTTTGTCTCCTTGCCGGCGTGCCGGTGCTCGAGATACCTCTGTGTCGGGTGATATCGGGGATAATATCGGCGTTCTGCTCACTTGCGGAAAGGCTTGCTTCAAACGATGGGATCTGCGTTTCGCTTAGCTATGATTTCACCCCCATATGCATACTTTTGGGGTTCTGCACCCTCGCCGTGCTCGCGATAATTCTCACAAGGCGTGGAATGAGCGTGTCCGCGGCGATAAAGGCGAGCGGCATATCGGCTCTCACGATATCGGTGCTCTGCTTTTCCTGCGGAGTCGGAGTCTACGGCTATATCATGCGCGACCGCGCGCATATAAATCTTTTCAGCTATTCAAAGAACGATGCCGCCGTAATATCGGTGAACGGCCACGGTATGTTTATCGATTGCTCGACCGGAGGCTACACCGGCTTTTCGTTAGGTACCTACTATCTTCAAAAATATCACCACCTCGATTCGTTTGATGCTTATCTTATGACCCATTATCACCGCCGGCATATCGAATCGTTTTCTCGCGCGGCGGATAGCTTCCGTATAAGAGCGGTGCTTCTGCCTGAGCCTGTGGGAGATGCGGACGAATCGGTCTATTACGCTATCACCGAGCTGGCGGAGGCACGCGGCTGCCGCGTTATAAGCTATCCGAGGGACGGAGCACGTATAGATTTCGACACCGTGAGCCTCAACGTAGCCCCGATCGAGCATCTGCGCCGCTCGGAGCATCCGCTTGTTGCTCTCGATATCGAAGCCGGAGGCGAGTCGCTGCTTTATATAGGCTCGTCTGCCGACGAGGGAGACGCGACGCGCGACTTTTGTGCGGCGAGGCAGGACGCGGAGGTTATCTACTTCGGCTTGCATGGGCCGGTGCGCAAAAATAAAGCCGAGCTTGCTTTCGGCTCGACGAATATATACTACGGAAGCACACCTATCGCCCCGACAGACAGGGCGACGACGGTAGCCGAGGGCAGGGCGATCGACGTCCGGCTCGGGTAGAGCTTTTCATCGGAAAGGGAATCGGAAAGGAAGATAAAAATGCAGATCAAATGGAACGGAAAATATACGACGATAGCCGTATACAGCTGTGCCGTTGCGGCGGTCATGATAGTGATATTCGCCGCTTTTATAAACTTCGGTGCGCTGTGCGATGTCGCAGCGGATATCCTCGATATTCTGTCCCCGATAATAATAGGCGCGGTGATAGCGTATATCCTGAATCCGCTGTATCGTAAGCTCAGAGAGAGCAAGCTGCTCTGCGTGCTCGAGCGTAAAAAGCCGCGGCCGGGCGCGAAAAAAGCCGTCGCGATAGTGCTCACATATCTTACGGTGATCCTCGCGCTCTGCATTTTCGTGTGGCTTTTCGTTCCGCAGCTTGTCCTAAGCTATAACGAGCTGACCGGAAAGGCGGCGACCTACGTTGCAGAGCTGAAGCCTCGCCTTGACGGCGCGTTTGCGGACAAGGGGCGCTTGACCTCGCTTTACGAGGAGCTTGTTTCAAAGCTTGATGTTAATTATATCCTCGATAAGCTGCGCACCTGGCTCATTGACTCGCTCGAGCTTCTGTTCAGCGGAGCAAAGACGCTTGTCGGCACCGTAATGTCGGTGGTCACGCAGGTAAAGAATATACTGTTCGGATTTATAATATCCATATATATGCTCGTGTCAAAGGAGCGGCTTGCCTCGAAATCGAAGAAGCTGCTTTCGGCGTTGACGACCGACGAGAGGGCGGCTCGCATTATCGAGATATGCAGAAAATCGGATCACGCCTTCGGAAGCTTTATCGTCGGAAAAATAACCGATTCGCTTATCGTCGGAGCGATATTCCTTGCGGTTTTGTGGATATTCGGCATCCCGTACGCTCCGCTTATCAGCGTTATTCTTGCGGTGACCAATGTCATCCCCTATTTCGGCCCGTTCCTCGGAGCAATACCGAGCGCGCTTATAATATTCGTTTCATCACCCGTGAAAACGGTGGTGTTTATCATCATTACCATAGTCGTGCAGCAGCTTGACGCCAATATCATCGAGCCGAAGATAGTCGGTGACAGCGTCGGACTCGATCGGTTGAGCGTTGTGGTCGCCATCGTTTTAATGAGCGGCTTCTTCGGCTTTGTCGGACTGCTTATAGGTGTCCCGCTGTACGCGGTCATATACTCGCTCTTTAAAGAGTGGGTGGAGAAAAGGCTCGCCCGGCGAGGGCTTTCGGCTGACACCGCCGATTATCTTAAAAAGGAGGATGCGGAATGAGATTCGAGAAAAATTCGAAATACAATACCATCGCGGTATATGTCATAATCTGCGCTGTCGTTATCGCGGCATTCACCTCCGCCTGCATATATTTTTCCTCGGTCATGGAGGCGCTTTCAAAGCTGTGGGAGATACTTAAGCCTATCGTCTACGGCGGAGTTATGGCGTTTCTGTTCAATCCGCTTCTCGGCTTCTCCGCAAAGGCGGTAGATTTCGTTTGCGATCGCTTTGCGCGATTGCGTGCAAAGAAGGCTTCCTCCAAGCAAACCGGCGCGGCAAAAAAATGCGAGCAGAAGGCAGGACTGCTCAAACGAGATAAAAAGCCTCGCAAAAAGAGCAAAAACGGCAGAAAAAACGCAGCGATAGCACTCACGTACGTGATAGTGGTGTTTATCATCGCGGCGTTTATCGCGATAATCATTCCTCAGGTGGCGGCAAGCTACGAGGATCTTTCGGAAAACGCTCCCGGATATATATCCGCGGCGGAGCGCTTCCTCTCGGCTAATGCCGAGCGCTTTAACTTCGCTCTCACTCCCTCCTCAGAGGGAAGCGATCTGTATTCCACCGTGAAATCACTGCTTTCAAACTCGTATAAGCTGCTCGAGAGCGTGGTGCCGTATGTTGTCAGCTTCGTCGGCGGCTTTGTTACCGAGCTTAAAAACATCTTCATGGGACTTATCATCTCGGTATATCTGCTTGCATCGAAAAAGGTGCTCGCGGCGAGGTGTCGCAAGGTATTCTACGCCGTTTTCAGCGAGAGCTCCTGCAAAAATATATTCAGAGTAGCCGGTATCGCCTACGATACCTTCTCGCGCTCGATAAACGGAAAGCTGCTCGACTCGGCGGTGATAGGAGCGCTCTGCTTTGTCGGAATGACGATAATCCGTCTGCCGTACGCGCCGTTTATAAGCCTGCTTGTCGGAGTTACCAATATGATCCCCTTCCTCGGGCCGTTTATCGGAGGTATACCCGGCGCGCTTATACTGTTTATCGTGAAGCCCTCGTATACGCTCTGGTTCGTTATTCTGATAGTGCTGCTCCAGCAGCTTGATATGAACCTCATCGAGCCGAAGATAGTCGGTGAGCAGACGGGACTGCCGTCGCTTGTGATAATATCCTCGGTGCTTATAATGGGCGGACTTTTCGGGGTCGTAGGAATGTTTTTGGCGGTTCCCGTTTTCGGAGTTATATACGTGCTCATGCGCGAGTGGGTAAACGACCGGCTCGCGGAGAAAGAGCGGCTTAAATCCGTAGGAGCCGCGCCGGCCAATGGCTCGGACGGCTCAGCCTCGGACGGAGCGGACAGAGAGTGAGCACCGGGTGCGACGCGCCGAATAAAAGAATATGATATCGGGCTCGAAGCTCCGCTTTTGCGGCGCCGCGAGCCCGATGCTTCGCTCCAACGGTTCTTTTGCTCTGCCTATTCTTTGCGTGATGCCGGATCTCGCGTCGAGCCGGCTGACGCATTATGCCGGATCTCGCGTTGCTCGAACATCTGCATGACGGTCGATATCACCGCGCCTCGCGTTACGTCGTGCGCGCCCTATGATAGAATTTGCGAGAGGGCTTCGCACCTCGCACCACGCCGTGCGTCAAGCCTATTGCACATACTATACCGACCACTATGGCGAGCCTCTTGTCGCGCCTCACTCTCTGCCGCTCTCGCGCCGCGCTTGATTTTTTGTCGTCGCGCGTGCTATAATAGGATTTGCGGTAGGGGCATAGCGCCCCTACCCCCCGGAAGCTGCCTGCTTTCGGGCTTAGCCTTGCCGGGCTTCGGCTTTTGCATTGTGATTGTAACCTTAACGCTCTTAACTGTTTCGTTACTCTCAACTGCTTTTGCCTCCGGCGAGGCTTTTTTCTATGCCCTGTCCGGCGCTCGGGCGTAGCGCTTTTATGCCGCTTTATACGCGCACAAATGCGCCGAAACGAACGCTTTTTGTATTGACTACACGTGAAAAATAGGATATAATGATAGATAAACAAAGAAGCTCCGGGCGAGGGCGGTATGGCTTTGCCCTGTTTTGGAAAATATATAAGGAATATCCCATTATGAAAAAAGAAAATTCACACACAGTGCTCTCGCTTGCACGCGGCGGCCTTATAGCCGCGCTTTACGCGGCGGCGACCTTGGCTGCATACCCGATATCCTTCGGCGCCGTGCAATTCAGAATATCCGAGGCGCTATGCGTTCTCCCCATGCTGTTTCCCGAAGCTGTGCCGGCGCTGTTTGTCGGATGTGTCGTGTCCGGCTTCTTTTCACCTAATGCGATAGTGCTCGATGCGGCGCTCGGAAGTCTGGCGACACTTGCCGCCGCCGCGCTTACGAGAAGGCTGAGGCGCAAGCCGGTGCTCGCGGTGATCCCTCCTGTGCTTATACACGCCGTTGTGGTGGGCGCGGTCATCGCATACTCGGTCACCGGTATAGGTGCGGGCTTCGGCGCATCGTTTTTATACAATATGCTCACGGTAGGCGCCGGACAGGTCGTCTCCTGCTGTGCGCTCGGGCTTCCGCTGTATCGCGTGCTGAAGAACTCGGGACTCTCTTTTTTGAACGGAAATACGAAATAAATATATCCTAAGCGTACTTTATCGACGTACCCTTAAAAAAAGGTATTCATGCGTGCTTGAAAGGAATAATGAAATGAATCAGACGAAAAAAATCACGAAGGCGGTAATACCTGCAGCGGGACTCGGAACGAGAATGCTTCCGATCGCGCGCGCCGTGCCGAAGGAGATGCTTCCGATAGTTGACAAGCCTGCGATATCCTATCTTGTCGATGAGGCGGCGGACAGCGGCATCACCGATATTCTTATAATCACGGGAAGAAACAAGGATGCGATGGAGGATTACTTTGATTATTCTCCGGAGTATGAGGAAAAGCTGAGAGGCAGCGGAAAGCTTGATAAGATAGAGGAGCTTCGCCGCGCCGCAAGCCGCGTGAACGTATCGTTTATGAGACAGCTCGAAACGAAGGGCCTCGGCCACGCCATCAGCCGTGCTCGCGCATTTACCGGAGACGATCCGTTCGT
Organism: uncultured Lachnospiraceae bacterium; assembly: GCA_964610075.1. Taxonomy (GTDB): domain Bacteria; phylum Bacillota; class Clostridia; order Oscillospirales; family CAG-272; genus CAZSUR01. Next base: position 4,464 of record CAZSUR010000025.1, on the reverse strand, counting down.
CGTGCTTTACGGAGACGACATCATCGTTTCCGAGACGCCGGTGTGCAAGCAGCTTATAGATGCGTATGAGAGATACGGCAAGGGCGCCGCAGCTATGCGCGAGGTGCCGCTTGAGGCTGTGTCGAAGTATTGCTCGCTTGACGTTACACATCTTGACGGATGCTGCTATGACGTTCACACTATGGTTGAGAAGCCGAAGCCGGAGGAGGTATACTCGCGTTTCGCGATCCTCGGCCGCGTGCTGCTCACCCCCGAGATATACGACATCCTCGACCGCACCGAGCCGGGTGCCGGCGGAGAGATACAGCTCACCGATGCCATGCGAGTTCTTGCCGAGAGCGCAGGAATGATAGGCGTGGATTTCGAGGGCAGAAGATACGACATGGGCTCGAAGCTCGGTATGCTTACCGCTAACGTAGAGCAGGCGGTAAGGCACGAGGAGATAGGTGAAAGCTTTAAGGAGTTTTTGCGCGAGTTTGTAAAAACTCTTTGATAAAAAACCTGCCAAAGGAGTTTTGTATGGATCGAGTAAGTAAGAACAACTATTACCTTGACATTGCACAGACGGTATCCGAAAGAAGCACATGCCTGCGCAAGCGCTACGGTGCGATAATAGTCAAAAGCGACGTGATAGTATCCACCGGCTACAACGGAGCTCCGAGGGGGCGGATGAACTGTACCGACGTCGGATACTGCCTCAGAGACAAGCTCGGCATCCCGAGAGGGGAGCGCTACGAGCTCTGCCGCTCGCTCCATGCGGAGCAGAACGCGATAATCGCGGCGTCGCGCGATCAAATGCTCGGCTCGACCCTTTATATGGCGGGAGTTGACTCGAAAACGGGAGAGCTGCTCTGCGATATATGCAGTTGCGCTATGTGTAAGCGGATGATAATAAACGCAGGTATAGCTCAGGTGGTTATAAGACACACTCCGGAGGAGTACAGCGTCGTAAAGGTATCCGATTGGATAAAGGATGACGACAGTATAAACGGAAAATTCGGATATTGATCCCGAGCGCGTCCGCTCGCGCGCAACAGCGCTTGTGCGAGTTGCAAGCGGCTTGCCGCGGTATTTAATACGTGCAGATATATAATCGGATGACGTGACCTTGCTCCGGCACACTCAAGCGAGTGAATTTTTTGCCCGGATGTAAAGCCTTGCGCCCGGCGTTGCCCGACGGCGGAATCGCTCGCGCGACTTTGTCTATGGGTCGATGCTCTTTCGGCAATTGCCGTGTCGCTTTGGCTTCGCAAATCAGGCGCACGGCTCGACGACCGCTCGATGCGGCGTGATGCGGTGCGTGCTTGCGTTGCCTATGCACGGTGCGAGCACATACGTTTACGGCTTATCCTTTTGAATATTTAAAGTGGTGAATCAAATTGGCAGAAAAAAAGAAAAAGAAGAAAACAGACCGATCGAAAAAAATATCCGCGCGTCGGCGCCGGACGCTTATCATGACGGCGGCGGTGATAGTCGTGCTCGCAGCGGTTGCGGCGGTGGTCGTTTTGCAGCGCGAGAGCGAAAAGCTCCCCGAGTGGAGCTTTGACGGAACGGTATTCAAGGACAGCAAAAGCGGCATCGAATACGCTATGGCGGATATGGCATATCAGCCCTACTCGGTCGGAAACGACTACGCGCGTGTCGGCGCGATAGTAATAAGCGAGATACCGCATCTCGATCCGGAAAAGTATCTTGTAATAGACCTTGACGGAGATTATACGGTGCTGTATAACCGCAACAGCTCGATCCCGAGCTTTGCGGAGTTCGAGCCCGAGACGATAAAGATATGCCGCGAGAGCGAGACGATAGTCCAGATAGGGCTCGTCGATGACGAGCAGCTTGTTTCTGCGATCTCGGAGGCTCTGCTTTCCGCTACGTCCGGCACACCCGAGCTCGACGGAGCAGACGTATACCATCTCAAGTTTACCTCGTCGGTGCACGACAGACTATATTACGACGTGATATATTTGGAAGGTGCCGACGGCAACTATCTGTACGATCGCAGCAGATCGAGAATCGCGGATGCAGGCGAGCTCCTTTCCGGCTATATATCCGGTGAGGCGTATGCTGAGACGACAGCCGACGCGGAGACGACGGCTGAGACGGCTGCTTGATACACGTACAAAAACATCGGCGCAAAGCCGCCGACAACAGGATCTAAAGAGGGGATAATAATGAATTCGGTAGTTGATACGACGCTTGCGCCGGAGGAACTTATGGATATAAAGCTTCCGTCGACGCCGCGTGTTTTTTGCTTTGTTTGCACCGGAAACACCTGCCGCAGCCCGATGGCTGAGGCTGTGCTGAATCATTTCGGCGCCGAATTCGGGATAAAGGGCGTGAGTGCCGGGCTTTATGCAAGCGACGGTATGCCCATGTCAGCACCTGCCGAGGAGGCGCTCCTTCGCGCAGGTATAATAAGCGAGCAGGAGCGCGGACGTCACCGCTCTGCTCAGATAAACGAGAAGCTTGTTGCGTCAAGCGAGAGGATAATCGGCATGACCTCGTCCCATGCGATGATGCTCATGCAGCTTTTTCCCTTTGCCGCATCGAAGATAACCGTTTTCGAGCCGGAGATACCCGATCCGTTCGGCTCGGATGTCGAGGAATACGAGCGCTGCCTTGAAAAGATAATTTCCGGCGTGAAAAGCAATATTCTACCGCTCGGAGAATGATCGCTCCGCCGAGATGATAGTGTTACCGGAGCGCACAAGCTCCGCGCGATGACAAAAGCGAGGCTGTAACAAAAAGCGAGGCTGTAACAAAAAGCGAGGCTGTTTGTGAAAGATTGTATAACCGTGCGCGCCGCAAAAAAGGAAGATGTCGGCAGACTTTGCCTGCTTGAGCGGTCGTGCTTTTGCGATCCCTGGTCGGAGGCGGCATTCACCTTCGGCGCAGAGGAATATTTTTTGGCATATGAGATATCGGCTGAGACCTCGTCGCGGTGCGAGCACCCGACAGAGGGCGAGCCGTGCGGCTACGCATCGGTGCTGCACACCCCCGACGGGGATGAGCTTCTGCGCGTGGCTGTGCTTCCGCAGCTTAGACGCCGCGGTATCGGCGGAGCTCTGCTCGATGCCGTGCTTGAGCGCAGTCGCAAAGGAGGCGCCGGCGTCATGCGGCTTGAGGTGAGAGCTTCGAACGCCCCGGCGAGAGAGCTTTATCTTTCGCGCGGATTTTGCGAGATCGGCGTGCGCCGCGCGTACTATCGTGTGCCCGTCGAGGATGCGCGCCTTATGGAGCTTCGCCTCGGGTAGAGGGAAGCGCTTGTGCGCGGTAAAACCACCGCGCGAGAGCCCGGATGCGGCAAAATGCCGTGCGAGCAAGCCACTCCGCGACAAAGGTGCGAGAGCGATCTCGTGTGCGCGAGCGCGTACGTGGCAGATCCGAGCGCTCGAGCTCGGATGCGCGCCATGTGCCTTCGGTCTTTGACTTTACCTGCCATACTACCGTCCCACAACGCTTGAAGCGGATGTCGCGGCGGAGGCGTTACGGCGTTAAGCGCTCCACGTGCCAAATAGGTTGTCCGATCGACGGCTCGCATCGGCCGCTCTCGGTTGCCCGGTCACGCGGCGCGTATCTGTCAAGTCGGACGGCACGGATCTTGGTCTGCGGTATCAAACAATCGAAAACCATCGGCATATATGCCGATAGGACAGATCCCGTTGCGCCCGAATCGCTCTCGAAGCAGTGCGCAGGGATCGGATATAAACAAACGAGCCCTATGGGGTTTACGAAAGGAAGAGCTGTTTTCTGTAATGCTTGTTCTCGGAATAGAAAGCTCCTGCGACGAAACATCGGCGGCGATAATAGAAGCCGAGCAGGATAAGCTTACCGTTAAATCTAATATAATCGCTTCGCAGATAGAGACGCATCGCCTTTACGGAGGCGTTGTGCCGGAGATCGCCAGCCGCGCACATACTGAGGCGGTCGCGAGGGTGACGCGCGAGGCGCTGGAGCAGGCAGACTGCAAGCTCGGTGACGTCGGGCTTATCGGCGTGACCAACCGCCCCGGGCTTATCGGAGCGCTGCTTGTCGGAGTTAATTTTGCAAAATCGCTGGCTTATGCAAACGGCATACCGCTTGTCGGAGTTCAGCATATATGCGGACACATGGCGGCTAACTATTTTTCCGAGCCTCCGCTTCGTCCGCCCTATCTTTCACTTGTTGCATCGGGAGGACATACCTCCCTTGTATTTGCCGAGTCATATACCGATTTTCGCACGGTCGGACGTACGCGCGACGACGCGATAGGCGAAGCCTTCGACAAGGTGGCGCGCAACATGGGACTTCCGTATCCGGGAGGTCGCGAGATGGATCGTCTTGCCGCGCTCGGAGATCCGGAGGCGATCGCGTTCCCGTCGGCGGCGATATCTGGGGATAATCTTGATTTTTCGTTCAGCGGACTCAAGACCTCGGTCATAAATTATCTGCACCTACTCGATCAGAAAGGCGAGCCGTATC
>CAZSUR010000024.1:0-12256 GCA_964610075.1 uncultured Lachnospiraceae bacterium | reverse complement strand
GAAACCGGTATATGTAAATCTCCTGCAAGCTGTTTTTGCGTAATATCCCATTCATCTATAAGCATACGCAACCTATCGGAAAAGCTCATTGTATCAACTCCTATCAATCCATTTTAACCTAAATGATAAAACATTAAGGGCAAAAACGAGATAATCGTTGACAAAACGAGAAAACTGTGATACAATTTTTGACAGATAAAGAGTTTGCAAACGATCGATATCACAACATTATATCAAAGAGGTGTTTATTATGGCATTTTGTATTAAATGCGGCAAGGAAGTATCCGATGGAAGCGATTTGTGCCAAAATTGCGCGGGAATTAACGCTACGCATGAGAATAATGCACACATCGGCGGACAAGCTGTTGCAAATAATCCTAATAAAATAGTATCGTTGGTATGCTTTGCGCTTGCAGCATTGGTTTTGATCCTATCTTTTGTTGCCTTTGTTAAAATGATGGGCGGTGCAGGAGAGCTTGCCGATCTGTGTTCGGTGGCCGGTGACACGATACACGAGGCTTATTACAACGAATGCGGCGCAGTATACGGAGGACTTGCTCTGTTTGTTATGTCGTTCGGCTTGACTGCAAGCGGCCTTTTGGCTTATCTTGGATTCAATAATTTGAATAAGCATTGAGGTGAAGCTGTATGTATTGCAAGCAATGTGGAAGTGAAGTGTCGGAAAACTCTCGATTTTGCTCTAAATGCGGGCAAACGGTAGGTGATGTGAAGGTCGGTCAAACGGCGAGTGGGCTTCTGCAACAGTTATCTTCGAAAATCAACGTTAACTCCATCATTTGGTTTGTCATTGCCGGCATCCAGGTGCTGATAGGTATTTTTAACGTCGTTGTCGGAATAGAGCTTTATTCCATGTATGAAGACGGAATGACAAATATTGTGACCGGAATATTCGTTCTCTGCGTTGCTGTGGTGAATTTTATTTCAGCTTCGCGTGATTTGAAATACAGCAAAGAAATGCTGAACAATCCGGTTGGTATTTATAAAAAATTCTCACCGCTCGGTTCGTACGTTGCAACGTTGATATACAATCTGCTTTTAGGCGGTATCGTCGGTATAGTGGGCTCTATATATGCGCTGCATATCAGAAGCTTTGTGACTTCGCATAAGTCGGAATTTGATGATATTGAAGCGCGATATGCTCAAAATTCGAGCAATAACAATGGAGGGGAAATATGAAAAGAAATAAATTTGTCATTGGAATATTGATATGTACTTGTTTGTGCTTGCTTCTGTCGGCGTGCGGTGAGCATTTAAATGCCGCACAAAAAGAGTATAAGGCGGCGGCGGAAAAGCAGCTTGAAGCATCTCTTGCGGAATATGATGAAAAGATAGAAGAAGCAGAAGAATTGGAAAAGCGTGTGAACAACTTGAAGTCGTTGGAGGATAAGGTACAGCTTATGCTTGATGCAGACTTGATATCCAAAGATGAGGCAGATTCTATTACCTCTCAAGGGATAAAACAACGCCTGGAAGAAAATGTTGAATACGAAAAGAATTTAAAAAAGTCTTTTAAAGAGAATTACGAGGAGTCAATACAAAAAACGTTGGATCAGATGGGATAAGGAGGCGTATATATGCGTACATATATCGTCCGTTTTACCGTCAACGGTAAGACCATGGAAACAACTGTACGAGCTCAGTCTCCAAACGATGCGAAAAAAGCGGTTGAGCTGCAATATCCCGGACAGCGTGTGGCAATAGTGAATTGCAAGGATACGACGACGGGTTACTATGGATAACAAAAAGGACGTTCCGCAGACGGCGGAACGTCCTTTTTGTATCGTGCGAGTGTGGTGCAAATCAATCGGAGCAAGAGGCGGCTGGGCGAGGCTGTGATGGCGATGCGGAGATATTCCGTGACAGGTGATGCGACGCGATGACGTGACGTGTAAAACAGTAAGGTGTGTGCGGTGCGCGCTTGGCGCGCGACTTGCCCCCCCGCGCAAAGTCTGAGTTACGCATCCGGTGCGTGTCTCCCGTGAGTTAAGACTACGTTTCATGTTCGGTGCAGGCTCGCTATATGCATAGTTCGTGTTGCGCGCTTGTTGTGTGCAAAGTCTGTGTTACGCGCTTTTTGTACGATTTATACGTGCAAAGTCTATATTGCGTGCTCGCCACGTGTAAATATATTGCGTGCTCGGCGTGCAACCCCGTTATTCAAGTCTGCGTTGCGCGCTCGGTGCACGGCTCGCCGCGGATGTGCGCATCGTTTAAAAAAGTCTCTTTTGCCGATTTGACAAAAGAGACTTTTTCTGGCCCGCCCTGCAGGATTCGAACCTGTGGCCCTCAGAATCGGAATCTGATACTCTATCCAACTGAGCTAAGGGCGGTTTTTCAAACGATATTGTATCATAAATACCGGTGAAAGTAAAGAATATTTTTATTTTGCGGTGAAATCTCTTTTCATTTTATGCAAAATATAGTATAATAAACACATAGTCATGTTTTTATGCCGTAAAAAAGCGCACGCGGCTGTGAATTCAGCTTCGGCGGAGCTTATTTTTTTAGGTGTAAAGGCAAAAAATAACACGGAAACGAGGCATAGTATTTATATGAAAACTGATATCGAAATAGCTCAACAATCAAAGCTGCTGCACGTAATGGAGCTTGCCGAAAAGCTCGGCCTCGGTGAGGACGACGTAGAGCTTTACGGCAAGTACAAGGCAAAGATAAACGAAAAGTGCATATCGAGATTAAGTGATCGTCCGGACGGCAAGCTCGTGCTTGTCACGGCGATAAACCCCACGCCTGCAGGAGAGGGCAAGACTACCACTACGGTCGGACTCGGTCAGGCGATGACGAAGATAAACAAAAACGCTATAATAGCGCTGCGTGAGCCCTCGCTCGGCCCCGTTTTCGGAGTTAAGGGCGGAGCTGCCGGCGGCGGATATTCGCAGGTGCTTCCGATGGAGGACATAAATCTTCACTTCACCGGAGATTTTCACGCGATAACCGCGGCAAACAACCTGCTTTGCGCTGCGATAGACAATCATCTTCAGCAGGGCAACGAGCTCTCGATCGACCAGCGCCGCATACTCTTTGCGCGCGTTACCGATACAAACGATCGGGCACTTCGCAACATTATAGTCGGACTCGGCTCGAAGGCTGACGGTATTCCGCGCGAGGATCACTTCATGATAACGGTCGCAAGCGAGATAATGGCGATACTCTGCCTTGCAAGCTCGATCTCCGATCTCAAGCGCAGACTCGGCAACATTCTCGTTGCATACAACACGTCGGGTGAGCCGGTATACTGCCGCGACATCGGTGTTCAGGGAGCGATGACCGCTCTGCTTCGCGATGCGCTTCTGCCTAACCTTGTGCAGACCACCGAGAACACGCCTGCGCTTATCCACGGCGGCCCGTTCGCGAATATCGCGCACGGATGCAACTCGGTTCGAGCTACAAAGCTTGCGCTGAAGCTTGCCGATTATACGATAACCGAGGCAGGCTTCGGAGCCGATCTCGGTGCGGAGAAATTCTTGGATATAAAGTGCCGCGTTGCCGGACTTGCGCCCTCGGCTATTGTGCTTGTGGCTACGATACGCGCACTTAAATATAACGGCGGTGTGCCGAAGGACGAGCTTAAGGCGGAGAATACCGATGCGCTTCGCGCCGGAATATGCAATCTCGAGGCTCATCTTGATAACCTTGCAAAATACGGTGTGCCGGTAGTCGTTGCGCTTAACCGCTTCGATACCGATACCGAGGCTGAGATAGACATCGTTCGTCGCGTATGCGAGGAGCGAGGCGCGGATTTCGCGCTATCCGAGGTGTTTGCGCGCGGTGGAGACGGCGGAGTCGAGCTCGCTGAGAAGGTCGTTTGCGCCTGCGAGAAGCCCTCGAGCTTCAAGTTCATCTACGACGACGAGCTTACCCTCGAGGAGAAGATCGAGGCGGTAGCAAGAGAGATATACGGTGCTGACGGAGTTACCTACGAGGCGTCGGCGCTCCGCTCGCTTGCACAGATAAAGTCCCTTCGCGACGGAGAGTATACGAAATATCCCGTCTGCATGGCAAAGACGCAGTATTCGCTGTCCGACGATCCGAGCAAGCTCGGTCGTCCGTCCGGCTACAAGCTTACCGTGCGCGACGTGAGGGTGTCGGCAGGCGCAGGCTTTGTAGTTGTGCTCACCGGTGATATACTCACCATGCCCGGACTTCCCAAGTTCCCTGCGGCGAACAGAATCGACGTTGACGACGACGGAACTATAAGAGGATTGTTTTAATATGATGCTTCCAACCGAAAAGCTCACCTCGTCACCCGACGAGACCGAGCGCCTTGCCGCCGAGCTTGCGACTCACATCCTTTCTGTGGGGCAGAGAGATGCGTTTATCGCCATGTACGGCGATCTCGGCGCCGGCAAGACCGCGTTTGTGCGCGGACTTGCTTCGGTGCTCGTGCCGGAGGCTAACGTCACAAGCCCCACCTATGCGATAGTCAACGAGTATGTGTCGGAGAGCGGATTTCGGCTCTGCCATTTCGATATGTACCGTGTTTCAGACGACGATGATCTGTATTCGATAGGTTTTTACGATTATAAGGACTGCGTGATAGCGGCAGAATGGTGCGAGAACGTTCCGTTCGCGCTGCCGGACAGCTATTACAAGGTCTGTATCAAAAAATGTGATGACGGGGACGATGTCCGCAGGATAACGATCTCCGAGGTGTCAAAATGACCTGTAAAGGATGGTGTTTGCGATGAGGATACTTGCTTTCGATTCAAGCGAGGCTCCGGCTGCGGTCTGCCTCTGCGATAACGAAAAGCTGCTCGGTGAGTACACCGTGACCTCGGCAGGCACTCACAGCGAGACCCTGCTCCCGATGATAAGCTCGCTTCTCCGGTCGTATAAAACGGAGATCTCCGATATAGATATGATAGCGTGCTCGGTAGGCCCGGGCTCGTTTACCGGAGTGAGGATAGCGGTGTCGGCGGCAAAGGGGTTGGCGTTCGAGCGAAATATTCCGTGCGTGCCGGTGTCAACGCTTGAGGCGTTGGCGTACAACCTTTGCGGATTGCGCGGAATAGTGTGTCCGTGCATGGATGCCCGACGCGAGCAGCTTTACAACGCCGTGTTCAGGTGCGACGGAGAGCGCCTTTGCGCGCTCGAGGCGGATCGTGTGATATCGGCAAAAGAGCTGGCTTGCGAGCTTGAGGAGAAATATTCCGGTGAGCCGATATATTTTGTCGGCAGCGGCTACGATATAATGGCGAGGGCGTGCGAAGGACGCGCGATCGACGTGCGTACGGTGCCCGAACCTCAAAGATACGAGCGAGGATATTCGGTCGCGGCTTGCGCCTTTGAGCGCTATTCGGCGGATCCGAGCTGCGCCGCTTCAGCCGATACGCTTGCTCCCGTATACCTGCGCCCCTCGCAGGCGGAGCGCGAGCGAAACGAAAGATTGAAGGGCAGATGAGCCGCTTTATACTTTAAGAGGTGATAGATATGTCAAAACCAATAGCAATAGGCTGTGACCACGGTGCGTACGAGCTCAAGGAAGCGCTGAAGGCGCATCTTTCGGAGAAGGGCTTGGAGTTTGTCGATCACGGCTGCTTTGGCACCGAATCGGTGCATTATCCGGTATATGCAAACAAGGTTTGCGAGTCGATACAGAGAGGCGAGAGCGAGCTCGGCATACTTCTGTGCAGCACCGGCATCGGTATGAGCATGGCGGCGAACAAGCACAGCGGAATTCGTGCGGCGCTCTGCGGCGACACGTACAGCGCAAGGCTCACGAGGATGCACAACGACGCGAATGTGCTCTGCCTCGGCGCGCTCGTTTGCGGACGCGGTCTGGCCTTGGATATAGTGGATTCCTTCCTCTCCGCCTCCTTTGAGGGCGGACGACACGCCGAGCGGATCGGTATGTTCAAGGACTGCGAAAAAAGATAATATGTGATAATGACAGACACACAGCCGATATCGCTCGACTTTGTGTCTGTCGCACGTTTCGGCGGTGCCGGTGCCGCTCGTGCAAAGTCTGCGCGAAATAAAACGTATCAAACGAAACAAAATCTATTGCAAATAGAAAAAAATTAGAATATAATAAGTATGAATCGTTTCAATTTATCGGTGCTATGCCGTCGTTTCGATTTATTTTGATTAAGCTGGCAGCTTTTTTTAAGAGTCGGAGGTCTTATGTTAAAAACTGCGATCAAAAAAATAGCAAGCTTTACCGCCGCTGATTGGATAACCGTTTCGCGACTTTGCGGCTCGGTGCTTTTGTTTTTCACCGTTCCGTTTTCGAGTGTCTTTTATATCGTTTACACGATATGCGGACTCAGTGATGCGATAGACGGCTCGGTGGCGCGTGCTACCGGCACGGCGAGCGATTTCGGCGCGAAGCTTGACAGTACCGCGGACATGATGTTCTACGCGGCTATGCTTTTGCATATATTCCCCGCACTATGGGAGCTCCTTTCTCCTGCATATTGGTGGTGCGTTGCGGCTATTATCGCCGTGCGCGTGGCATCATATATCGTTGCGGCGGTGAAATACAAAAGATTCGCTTCGCAGCATACTATACTCAATAAAGCAACGGGACTCGTGCTCTTTTTGGTTCCGTATCTTTTCCATACCGACGTTGCCGCCATATACTGCGCGGCGGTATGCGCGGTAGCGGCTGCCGCCTCGATCGAGGAGCTGCTTATACACAGCATGAGCCGGGAATACGATCCCACGGTAAAGTCCGTTTTCATGCTTAAAAAATGATTTTGAGACCGGTCGGCGCCGCCTTGAGCCGTAGACTTTTCACGGCCCTGCGGTGCCGGTTTTGATATTATCGGATCGTTTTGTCGTTTTTGTTGAAGAAAGGAAAATGCACGGTGATAAAACGCATATACAAATGGGTCGAAAACTATTGGTATCACTATAAATGGATAACACTCGCGGTGGTATTCTTCGTAGGGATAATAGCCTTTATGACGATAAGCTCGCTTGGCGGCGAGTCGTACGATCTTCAGGTACTCTATACGGGGCCGAGGATACTTGCGCTTGATCAGAAGGATGGGATAGAGTCTGCGTATTCGCAGATCCTTTTCGAGGATTTTGACGGAGATTCGAAGAAGAACGTGCTACTAAGCGATGTCGCCCTTTACACCGACGAGCAGATACAGGAGGAGTATGAGGGAAGCGGCAACGCCTCGGTGTACGTTATTACCGTAAACGGTAATTCGATGAAGGATCAGGAAAGCATATTCATGCAGGAGATCGTCTCGGGCGAGAGCAGCATATGTATGCTCGACCCGTATTGGTACGAGAGGGTAAAGGCGAGCTACGGCTTTATGACGCTCGAGGATGCGCTGGGCTATAAGCCCGATTATGCGATGGACGACTACTCGGTCCGCCTTGCTGACACCGAGTTCGGACAGTTTTTCTCGGTGTTTGACGTGCTGCCCGAGGACACGTTGCTCTGCTTCAGGAATATATCCACCGTGTCTTCCTTCTTCAATCGCTCGCGTACGCAGAAGCGATATGATTATGCAAAGCAGGTGTTCAGGAATATAATCGAGTTCGAATTCCCCGAGGGATATACCCCAACGCCCGGAACCGAGTCGGTCGATACAACGCCTCAGATCGGGATGTGGTGAGCGCTCATGCCCACTTCCTTCGGGAGTTGCGGTGGCGGATGTGCTTCGCTTGAATGTGGATACATTTCGCTTGACGCTCGAGCCTCGCGTAAGCTGTGGCACCGGCGATGGGTTTGACGGAAGCAACGCCTCGGTGCTTGTGAGTTCGCGGCGCTTCGCTTGAGCGGGCGCATTTGCTTGGATGTGGGTACGCCTCGCTTGAGTTGCGCATTGCTTTTGATGGGTACGCCTCGCTTGGGCGTTCACCTCTCTCGGAAGCTGGGCTGATGCTTCGCGGCGTGCTCTACGAATAGTAGCGCTGTATCCCCGTATATACGGCTCGCGCAAAGAGGGACGGATCGTTTTGCATCAGCATAGCCTCGCCGTAGTTTGTGATAAAGCCCAGCTCGATAACCGTTGCCGGCATCCGCGTTTTGCGGAGCACGTACAGCGTCGGCCGCGAGAACATACCTCTGTTCTCAAAGCCGGTATAATCGCTTATTGCGGAAACTATATCTCCGCCGAGTATAAAGCCGGCGGAGGCTTCGCTAAAGGCGTACCCCTCGGTGCCTCCGGCTGAGGATATTTCCGATGCGTTCGTATGCAGGCTGATAAATGCGTCGGCTCCCCACGAGTTTGCACTATCGACACGTACCGCAAGGCTTGAGGCTATGCTTGTGCCGAGTATCTCGTTCGGAGAGGTGCGCGACAGCCTCACCTCGTATGCCGGATCCGCATCGAGCAGTGTGGCGGTGAGCCGCCCCACCTCGTAGGTGATATCCTGCTCGCGCAGGCCGTTCCCCTCGGCACCGGCGTTCGGGTTTGACGGGTTGTGACCCTGATCTATAAATATTTTTATTGCCATATACTAAGCCTCCCTTTGTACAGTATATTCAATCAGCGGAGCGCTTGATTAAAATTTATTTTGAAAGAGCTAATAAACGATGGAATTTATATCAATCCGCCGTATTCTCAGCCATATGAGAAAGGCGATAGACGATTACAACATGATAGAGGAGGGAGATCGTATCGCCGTCGGTGTGTCGGGCGGCAAGGACTCGCTTGCGTTACTCTGCGCGCTTATAGATCTGCGTAGATTTTATCCGAAAAGCTTCTCGATATGCGCAGTTTCCGTGTCGATGGGCTTCGAAGGGATGGATTTCTCTCAAATCTCCGACTTTTGCCGCGAGAACGGCGTCGAGTTCAAGCTCGTCGAGACACAGCTTGCGCACGTTATATTCGACGTGCGAAAGGAGAGCAATCCGTGCTCGCTTTGCGCGAAGATGCGCCGCGGAATACTCCATGATGCCGCAATAGAGGCAGGCTGCAACAAGATAGCGCTCGGGCATCACTCGGATGATCTTATCGAGACGTTTATGCTCAATCTTTTCCACGAGGGACGGCTGGGTACCTTTCTTCCGGTCACCTACCTCAGCCGAAAGAGGATAACCATGATACGTCCGCTTTTGTACGTGCAGGAGAAGGATGTGCGCTATTTTATAAACAAAAATCCCTCGATTCCCGTGCTTGAAAGCCGGTGCCCGGCGGACGGACATACTCAGCGTGAGGCGGTAAAGCAGCTTATAGCATCACTTTCAAAGGAGCATAAGGGCTTAAAGCACAGAATATTCTCCGCGATAGAAAAGGACGGTCTGTTAAAGCAGCCGGAGGAGTAAAATATCGCGCCCCGCCCCCACTCGGTCATATCGTGCAATCGCGCGGCATAGGTATTAAGGTATAAACTAACTTTAATGCTATCGGAGGCTTGCGATATGTCGGAGGATGAGAAAAGGGAGGATATGCGCGCTCCCTTAAACGAACGCGCTCCAATAAACGAAATTGTGAAAAGATATTGCCCCATGCTCGGGAGTTACGCTGCGATACTCGTCATGCGTGAGCCCGAGCGGTGCAGATACGTGTGCCTCAGCTGCCGCTCGGTCGGCTGCGAGTATGAAAAGCTGTGCGGAAGCTCACCGATCTGGCGCGGAGAATGATCCGGCACGAGCTTCGCCTTACGCCCCGGGAGCTTCGCCTTGAGCTGTCCAAAGCGCGGCTTTGCCCCGGCATCAGCGGCTTTGGTCATTGACAGCATCGCGCCCGTATGATAAGATAAAATAGTTAATTTACAGGCGTGAGCCGGTATGCGCTCGATTATTTTGCAAGTGCAGCACTCATGCCGCAGTCAGCGTCGATTTTATTGAAAGGACCGAATTTTTCGGATACTTAGCCATGAAAAAGCTTGAGATGTTTTATAATGCTCCCACCCGCGATTGGAATTGCGCCCTGCCTATCGGTTGCGGCAAGCTCGGAGCCATGATATTCGGCAAGACCGCGTGTGAGAGGATACAGCTTAACGAGGATTCGGTATGGTACGGCGGAAGCCTCGAGCGTGTGAATCCTGAGGCGTACAAAGCCCTGCCCGAGGTGCGGCGGCTGCTTGCCGAGGGGAGTATCTCACGCGCCGAGGAGCTGGTGGAAAAGTCGATGGTGTCCCTCCCTGCGTCGGTACATCCGTATCAGACGCTCGGTGAGCTGTATATACGCTTCCGCTCGCACAGCGGCGAGACGAAGAACTATATGCGCGTGCTCGATCTCGAGACCGCGGTTGCGCGTGTGTCCTACGATATAGGCACAACTCATTGCGAGCGCGAGATGTTCGCTTCGTATCCCGAGAACGCGATAATCATTAGACTTACCTTCTCTGAGCCGTCATCCTTTGACTGCCACTTTGACAGAGGCATATTCGCAGATGCTGTAAGCGGAGAGGAAGATCACATCTCGCTCTGCTTTGACGAGGGCAAGGATGGTGTCAGCGTTGCGGCGGTGCTTCGCGGCAGCTGTGACGGCACGGTACGTACCGTCGGCGCGGATCTCTGCTTTGAGGATGCAAGCGAGGCTACGCTGGTGATATCGGCGGCGACGACGTACAGAGAAAAGGATCCGCTCGGATACGCTCTGTCGCGGACAAGCGATGCGCTTGCAAAGCCCTATGAAAGCCTAAAGGACGAGCATATATCCGATTACAGCAGCCTCTTTTCAAGAATGTCGTTCGAGCTTTGCGGAGAGGTCGATAACGATATCCCGACCGACGAGAGACTTGGCTCTGTCAAGGACGGTGCTTACGACCCCATACTTATCGAGCAGTATTTCCAGTTCGGTAGATATCTGCTTATTTCATCCAGCCGAGAGGGCAGTCTGCCTCCCACCCTTCAGGGAATCTGGAACAGCGAGATCGATCCGCCTTGGGGCAGCAAATATACGATAAATATAAATACGGAGATGAACTATTGGCCGGCAGAGGTCTGCAACTTAGCCGATTGCCACGAGCCGCTTTTCGAGCTCTTGCGCCGCATGAAGCCGCGCGGAGAGAAGGTAGCACGCGATATGTACGGCTGCCGCGGCTTTGTAGCTCATCATAATACCGATATATGGGGCGATTGCGCTCCGTTTGACAGATGGATCCCCTCCTCGATATGGCCTATGGGAGCGGCATGGCTCTCGCTTCATATGTGGGAGCACTATTGCTTTGATCCGGACAAGGACTTCTTGCGCGAGGCTTATCCGATACTGCGCTCGGCTGCGCTGTTCTTCAGCGACTACCTTGTGTCGGACAAGCGAGGCAGACTTGTGACCTCGCCCTCCGTTTCGCCGGAGAATACGTATATACTTCCGTCGGGAGAGCAGGGCTGTATGTGCGAGGGCCCGTCGATGGACTCGCAGATAGTATACGATCTCCTCGACGCTGTGATAAAGAGCGCGGAGATACTCGACACCGACGCGGAGTTCGCTTCGGAGCTTAGGGGCAAGCAGGCGTTGCTCCCGCGCCCGGAGATAGGGCGTCACGGGCAGATAATGGAGTGGTCGGAGGATTACGACGAGCTCGAGCCGGGACATCGTCACATCTCGCATCTGTATGCGCTGTATCCGTCCTGGCAGCTTGATACACCCGAGCTGCTTTCCGCCGCTCGCAGAACGCTTGAGCGCCGTCTGGCTAACGGCGGCGGTCACACCGGCTGGAGCAGAGCTTGGATAATAAATATGTGGGCGCGCCTCGGCGACGGTGCCGAGACCGATAAGAATATACGGCTGATACTGCAAAATTCGACCTCGGATAATCTTTTCGATATGCATCCGCCATTCCAGATAGACGGAAACTTCGGCGCGGTCGCCGGAATTGCCGAATCGCTTATCCAGAGTCAGAGCGGCGAGATAGTGCTGCTTCCGGCATTGCCTGAGAGCTTTAGCTGTGGGCGCGTGAGCGGACTTCGCGCGCGCGGCGGCGCCGAGGTGGATATAGAGTGGGCCGACGGAAAGCTCCGCTCGGTCAAGCTCGCGTCAAAATCGAAGCGCAGCTTTACCTTTAGCTATATGGGCGAGCGATTTGAGCTTTGCCCGGGAGAAACAAAAATATTTTAGTATTCCGTTGACATAAGAAGCGACGGTTGATATAATATATAAGTTATTTTGTGATAAACAATGAAAGGCGGAAATATTTCGGTATGTCAGATAAATTAAAGGTAGGAGTAATAGGCGCAACGGGAATGGTAGGACAGAGATTCCTTGTGCTTCTTGAAAATCATCCCTTTTTCGAGGTCGTATAACTTGAGTGAAGGATGGGCTCGGCGGGAAAGAGCTACGTCTTGGCTGTATGTGATCGCTGGTCG
>CAZSUR010000023.1:2817-13051 GCA_964610075.1 uncultured Lachnospiraceae bacterium | reverse complement strand
TGCGGTATCTGCTCCCATTTTACACGCTTGAACAGCGCGACCAACGCTATCGGTATATAGGTGAGCATGAATATCGGGAAGGTGAAGGTGTAGAGTATCTTCTTTGCCGAGCTGCAATAGATCTTATTCCATTCGGTGAGGGTGGTCACCCCTCCGAAAAGCAGGAGGGAGAGGTAAACTCCGGCGACGGTTGCGCCGATCTGCTCGACAGAGAAGAGTGCCAGAAGTGCGTTGCCGGTCGAAAGTCCGAAGATTATCGCACCTGCGTTGACTATTACGGTGAATACCGTGAGTATGGTAGCCGGAGCTATCGTCATCAGCATATCGTAGCACTGGAAGCTTCCTTTTCCGATCCATCCGCGCAGGAGCTTGAAGCCGTAGTTGCGAAGCACCTGGTAGAAGCCCTTAGCCCATCTCATGCGCTGCTTCCAGGAGACCGCAAACGATTCGGGCTGCTCGTCGTAAAGCACGGCGTTCGGGCTGTATCCGATCTTCTCGCCGTTTATTACGTTATCGACCGTGAACTCGATATCCTCGGTCAGAAGATGGTGCTTCCAGCCGGCATTCGAGCGTATTATTTCCGATGATACGAGGAATCCGGTTCCGGATATCGCACAGCTTGTATTGCAGAGCATTCTTGCGCCGTTCAAATACTTCGACTCGCGCAAAAACCACAGAGCGTAGCCGGCACTTATCCAGTTTGTGCCGTAGTTCTTCGAATTTCGGTAGCTTGTCACAACAGAATATCCCATGTCGAATATTCTGTTCATCTCGCTTACATAGTTCGTATCGAGCACATTGTCGGCATCGAATACGAAGTAGCCCTCGTACGTCTCGATTCCGACGCTTTCGTCGATCCTTGCAAAGGCATAGTCGAGGGCGTAGCCCTTTCCGACCTTTTCGTTATCGAAGCGCTCGAACACGTTTACATTGTGAGAGCGGCATATTTCAGCAGTTTCGTCGCTGCAGTTATCCGCGACGACGTATACGTCGATAAGCTCCTTCGGATATTTTTGATCCGCGATGCTTTCAAGCAGTCCGGAGATGACTCCGCTTTCGTTGCGCGCCGAGATGAGCACGGCGAACTTGTGATTTTCCTTCGGGGTGTATTCGGCGGTCTTGTCCTTTTTGAGCATGCTGATTATTATGTATACCATCTGGTATGCATAGCATAGGAAGAACAGTACCATGACAACTAAGTTGAAGATATTCAAAAACATATGAATTTCACATTCTTTCCGATTCCGTGTGCCGGTGGCAGATACGCGATCGCTTGGGCGATGCTTTGCAGGTCAGGCGGAGCACTCCGCTTGATCTGCGACGGTAATCTCTAAATATATTCATGAAATTGATTTTTCGGGATTTGCCGGGTTAACTTGTTCCGATATCGACACGAGGTAGGGTCACTTTATTTTCCTGCACTCCATGTAATATCTTTTATCGCAGGCATCTCCCATGGAAAAGGTCTTCCTCGGAAGCACACCGTTATTTTTTACGTAATCGAAAAGCTCGCTTTTCTTTATTCCGTCGAACAAAAATCCGAAGCAGCCCTCTTTTGCCGCAAGCCGTCTTACGGTATCCTCGCCGTGAATGTAATCCACCGACGCCTTCGGATGGCTATCGAGATATTCGTCGATGAAGCTCTGTATCTCCTTTGACGGGAGCCCGGAGAGCTCGAACTCGCCCTCGCCGCCCGCGCATATCCAGCTTGCGTGCTTGTCGCCCGGTGAGGTGAAGCGCGTCTTTATCGCTTCCTCGACGTCCTTTGTATCGACGTTGAACAGCACGCGGTATATCGGCTCGAATTTGAGCGAGGAATCGTGCAGATTCACAAGCTCTGCGAGTGCATACGAGCTTTTTTCGCTGCCCGAAAGCTCGGAGGCAGCCTTTGCCGTCGCAAGCGAATGGTTTCCGTCCCCGACCGCAAAGAGAAGCGGATGCTCCTCGTCTCCGACGAGAGCCTCGAGCGCAGCGGTTACCTTCGCCTTCTGCTCGTCGTCGAGCAGAACTCCGCGCAGGTGTCCTCCGCCGAGCATGAGCTCGAAGTCGTACAGCTCCTCACCGTCGAAGTCGGAAAGCGGCTCGATCACCGTCATGTTGGGATCGTCGCAGAGAAGCATTACGTGCGGCAGCTCGAGCGTCGCGCCGCGACGGATACGAACTCTCGGCGGTATGCGTGAGAGCACCGTGCCCTCGGTCGCACGTATGAGCGAGGTGGACGTCGGGGAGTAATCATACTCGCGCAGATCGACCGCGCCGACGATGCCTCGACGTACGTCTCCGTTTGAAAGCGTTCGCTCAACGTAGATCATCGCGTCCGGACAAAGTCTGAAGATATTCTCCTCGAGATATCTGTCCATCGTCTTGTTTATGTTCTCTATACGGGTGTCCACGTCGTCCGACTCGAGATAAACCTCGGGAAGTACTATTCGTAGTGCGGAGTGGGCTTTACCGACAAGCTTGTCGGCCTTTTCCCAATACTCGGGCTCGGAGGTGAACTGGTCGCAGGCGACGACAGCCCAGCTCTCGTGATCCGAGCGGGGGATAAGTATGTCCGCCGCATGGAACGGTATGTTTTTATTCATATTTAATATTGCTCCTTGCAAACAGCAAAATGGATAATGCCGAAGCTGATGTGTACTTTTGCGTGCGAGAGGCGCGCAAAAGGCCTGTCAGCATACAAATATGCGATATGCGCCGCGCTCTCCGCGAGAGCATGGCTGCGATATGCCGCCGACAGTATGAGCATATTATACCATAAACGTTTCGGATTTGCAATATACAAAAAAAATTAGGGAAAATTGTATCGAAAAAACGCTCGTATTACGAAAAAAACAGCCGATGGTGATGAATTTTTTGCGTAAATGCGGCAAAAAAGACATTAAATTTCATTTTTGTGCTTGACATTTTCTGCGGGATGTGGTAGTATATTTGGGACAAAGAAGAAGAACACACTGAGTTCTCACCCTACAGGCAACGGCTTGAGGGTCAATATTTACCGGCTTGCCGGAGATATTTGCGGAGTTTTGCGTGTTTTTCGATGTAAACTACGCATTTTTTAATTTTCGGGGGTGCTTTTCAATAAAGAACAATAACTCAAAAGAGCTGTTTACAAATGAGAATATCAATTCGGGTATGGGCTTTGCTCCGAGCAAGACCGTGCGCGTTATAGGAGACGACGGAGAGCAGCTCGGTCTGCTTCGTTTGTCCGATGCTCTTGACAGCGCATACGACAAGGGATACGATCTCGTTTTGATCTCGCCGAAGGCAGAGCCGCCGGTGTGCCGCATAATGGACTACGGCAAGTTCCGCTTTGAGAGGGACAAGAAGGAAAAGGAAGCTCGAAAGAAGCAGCAGACCATGGAGGTCAAGGAAATACAGCTTACCTGCCGTATCGATACAAACGATTTCAACACAAAGGTCAACCATGCGCTGAAATTCCTCGGTGCCGGCAACAAGGTAAAGGTTATTGTCAAGTTCAGAGGACGCCAGATGGCTCACACCGATATCGGACGCGAGCTTTTGGATAAATTCCGCACGGCGTGCGAGGAGATCGGTGCCATGGATAAGGCTCCGGTGCTTGAGGGACGCAACATGACCATGTTCTTGACACCTCAGAAGCAGAAGCCTGCGGCAAAGGCTAAGGGCGGCTCGCAAAAGGCTAAAAAAGCCGAGCCGGAGAGCGAAGAAAAATAAAAAACAGGAGCAACGGTGAATCCACCGTGCTTTTGCGATACAGGGCGCGCGTCTGCCGGCAGCAAGACGTGCTTACGGTTCCCGAAAAAATTCAAAGGCTGCCGAGAAACGGAAGAGGCAATGGGTAAGATAAAAACACATAAGGCAACAGCCAAAAGATTTACGGTTACCAAGAGCGGAAAGGTGAAGCTCAATCACTCCAACCGCCGTCACAAACTGGGACTTAAGACATCTAAGCGCAAGAGACTCCTCAGAAAAGCGGGATATCTCAGCGAATCTATGGCTCCGACTGTTAAGTCGCTTATTTCGCGCGCGTAATTAAAAAACAGGTTACATTATTAGGAGGATTTAGAAATGGCTAGAGTAAAAGGCGCTATGATGACTCGCAAGAGAAGAAATAAAATGCTTAAGCTTGCAAAGGGCTATTGGGGAGCTAAGAGTAAGCACTTCAAGATGGCTAAGCAGGCTGTAATGAAGAGCGGTAACTATGCTTACGTAGGCCGCAAGCTCAAGAAGAGAGATTTCCGTTCGCTGTGGATAACAAGAATTTCCGCACAGGCTAAGGTAAACGGAATCAACTATTCGAGATTTATGCACGGTCTTAAGCTTGCAGGTATCGATCTTAACAGAAAGATGCTGGCTGAGCTCGCCGTTAACGACAAAGACGCGTTTGCTGCACTTGTAGAAAAAGCTAAAGCTGCGCTTTAATCATGACACTAAAAACCCGGTTATGCCGGGTTTTTACGCTACTATCGGAAAGATTTGAAGTTTGTAATTCCGCACTCGTGCGTATGCTCGGGTACGTTTTTTGAGGTGAAGCCGTGGCGCACAAAATCATAAGCTCGCGAAGCAATGCGGAGATCGTGCGCGTCGCTTCGCTGAAGGAAAAGAAATACAGAGAAAAGCACAGACTTTTCTGTGCCGAGGGGCGAAAGCTCTTCTCGGAGGCGGTGGATTCTCCGTTTGCCGAGATACAGTGCGTGTACTGCACCTCCGATAACTACGGCTACTGCGAGGCTCACGCCGGCGGTGCCGAGGTGGTCGAGGTGAGTGATGAGGTATACTCCAAGCTGTCGGTAGAAAAAGCTCCGCAGGGCGTCATTTGTGTGATAAAATATATTGACAAACTGCACGATTTTATTACAATGTATAACGGAGTGGACGAAAACGAGGGCGCGCTTCCGCGCACGCTCGTTCTGTCCGAGGTGCGGGATCCCGGAAATCTCGGCACGGTGATACGTACCGCTGCCGCGTTCGGGGTGGAGCACGTGATATTGAGCTCCGATTGCGCGGATATATATAATCCGAGGGTGGTGCGCGCCGCTATGGGGACCCTATTTTCGCAGAGGATAACAATGGTTTCGGATATGCCGGGTACACTTGAGCGTCTGGGGGAGGCTGGATATACGACCTACGCCTCGGTGCTGGACGAGCGGGCGGTAAAGCTCAGCTCGCTCACGCTTGATCGGCGCTCGGTGTTTATAATAGGCAACGAGGGTCACGGACTGTCAAGTGACATAGTCCGTCACTCGCACAATACCGTTTATATCCCGATGACCGAGCGTGCCGAGTCGCTTAATGCGGCGACGGCGGCGTCGGTAATGCTTTGGGAGGCGTTCAGACAAACGCAGGCGTGATATCATCGCACGCAGGTGCGAGCATATGCGAAGCAAAACGCACATTGAGTAAAATGCACGCCGCGCAAAATGCCGATGAGCAAAACGTACGTCGAGTAAGACGCGATCCGGACGGCAAAAGGGCGCGTTGCGCCAAAGGCTCGTTTTTCGGCGCACACATACGCTTTCACGACGGCGCTTGTATGGCATAGATTTGAGACATCGCTTGTGTTGCGGCTTTAAGCTGTGTCCGTGAGACACAGCCGCGCACGGATCGATTATATTTTGCACCGTGCCGCTTGCATCGGTGCACCGGTCACTGTGTTTTTTACGGCAAAGGTATGATATTTAGGCGAATATCTGTATAATGGTGAGGTGAGCAGATTGACACAAAGATCTGACGGCAAGGTGCTTTACTGGTTATGGCTCAGCTTGATATGTACTCCGGGAAGCTCGTTCGGCGAGACGCTGCTGAACGCCTTCGACGGCGACGCGCGCCGCGTGTACGATGCCGAGCCGGGAGAATATGCGGATATTGAGGGGATAACGCCGAAGCTGCTCGAGCTGCTTTCGATAAAGGCGCTCGACGAGGCGGACGGGATCCTTCGATGGTGCACCTCAAACGGAGTTGCGGTTATATATCCGGGGCATCCGGCGTATCCGAGACGGTTGTTTCGAATACGCAACAAGCCGCTCGTGCTCTACTTCAAGGGTACGCTGCCGGATATGGACGACAACGTTTGCGTAGCTACCGTCGGTACGAGAAGAATGACCGAATACGGTAACAGAAGTGCGTATACCGTTTCCTACGACCTTGCAAGATGCGGAGCGGTCATCGTCAGCGGTATGGCGAGCGGAATAGACTCCGCGTGTCACCGCGGTTGCCTCGATGCGGGAGGCAGTACCGTAGCCGTGCTCGGCTGCGGCATAGATCGGGTATATCCTGCGGAAAACGAAGCACTTATGAGCGAGATAACGAGACACGGCGCGGTAGTGACCGAATATCGTCCGTTCACTCCGCCAAACGGCAAGAATTTCCCGATAAGAAACCGCATAATAAGCGGACTTTCTCAAGCTACGCTCGTCATCGAGGCTGATGTCGGAAGCGGAGCGCTTATCACCGCACGCGAGGCTCTGCTTCAAGGCAGGGACGTGTTCGCGATGCCCGGCAAGGTAGGGGAAGCGAACAGCAGCGGCACGAATCAGCTTATAAAGGACGGAGCGCGCATCGTTACCAATGCGCTTGATATATTATCGGAATATTCCGAGCTGTATTCTCACAGAATAAGGCTTGAAAATCTTCCATTTATACGCTCAAAGCGGTTTAAAGGGCCGTTTTTGAAGAAAAATAAGGCTCCGGAGCCGGACAGAAGATTTTATATTGATTACGACGCCTACGCATCCTCAAGGAAGCGGGCGGAGAAGCGCGGTGCCGGTCGCAAGGCCGAAAGTGCCGCTTCAAGCTCACTCGGCGCACCGAACGCCTCGGTTGGCGCTCGCGGCGCGAGCCGCGCGAGCGCGAGCGGCGAGTATGTCGCGCAAAAATCGGAGGCGAAAGCAAGCGCACCCGAAAGGCGTGAGCCTCCGGCGGATATCTCGGGCATCGAGCTTGAGGTATACAACCTACTGAGCGAGAGCGAGGGTATGACACCCGACGCGATAGCGGAGCGAGGTCTCCCGATAAACGAGGTGCTCGCGGCTTTGACCATGCTCGAGCTCAAGGGCGCTGCCAGAGCTTTGCCGGGCGGTCTGTTTGTCCGGATTTAAAATTGAAATCAACCTATTTAACAGAAAATAAAGAGGAGAAATAAAGTATGCCAAGCCTTGTAATAGTTGAGTCCCCCGCAAAGGCAAGTACCATAAAGGGATATCTGGGCTCTAACTATAAAGTTGTAGCTTCAAAGGGACACGTAAGAGATCTGCCGAAAAGCACTCTCGGCGTGGATATAGACAATAATTTTGAAGCAAGATATATAAACATACGCGGAAAGGGACCGCTGATAAAGGAGCTTAAAAAGGAAGCGAAAAAGGCTTCCAAAATATACCTTGCGACCGACCCTGACCGCGAGGGAGAGGCGATATCGTGGCATCTTGCCGTTGCTTTGGGTATACCGGTCGAGGAGACCAATCGAGTTGCGTTCAACGAGATAACCAAGCCGGCGATAAAGGCTGCGATAAAGAATCCGAGACGTATAGATATGGATCTTGTAAACTCTCAGCAGACGCGCAGGATCCTTGACAGAATAGTGGGCTACAAGCTTTCGCCGTTTCTTTGGAAAACGGTCAGGAGCGGACTGTCCGCAGGACGCGTGCAGTCTGTTGCGACGCGTATAATCGTCGAGCGCGAGGAGGAGATCCGCAGCTTTGTTCCGAAGGAATATTGGACGATAGACGCTCTGCTTTCTAAGTCGAACGGAAAGAGCTTTACCGCTAAATTCTACGGCAAGGCATCGAAGAAGCTCGAGCTTGAAAACGGCGAGATGACGGCGGATATTGTTAACGCACTCAAGGGCGAAAGCTTCAAGGTGGTATCGGTAAAGAATACCTCGAGACAGCGCCATCCGGCACCGCCCTTTACCACCTCCACCATGCAGCAGGAGGCGTCGAAGAAGCTCGGCTTCCAGTCACAGAGGATAATGAGAGTAGCGCAGGAGCTGTACGAGGGAATAAATCTCGGCACGGCAAACGGCGGAGTGCAGGGTCTTATCACCTACATGAGAACCGACTCGCTTCGCATATCCGATGAGGCGGTAAGCGGCGCAAGAGCGCTTATAAGCTCACTTTACGGTGAGAATTACTGCCCTGCATCAAAGAGGGTATACAAATCCAAGGCGAATGCGCAGGATGCGCACGAGGCGATCCGCCCGTCGAATCCCGAGCGCACTCCCGACTCGATAAAAAAGTGGCTGACAAGCGAGCAGTATAAGCTTTACAAGCTGATATGGAGCAGATTCATAGCATCGCAGATGGCGTCGGCAGAGATAGATACGGTAAGCGCGGATATAGAGGCGGCAGGCTACGGCTTTAAGGCTACCGGCTCGACCGTGCGCTTCAAGGGATTCCTTGCGGCATACGACTATTCCGACGACGATGAGCTCAAGGCTCAGACGAAGGTGAAGCTCCCCGAGCTTACCGAGGGTGAGCTGCTTTCCGCCGAGGATGTAAAAGGCGAGCAGCACTTTACCGATCCGCCTGCACGCTATACCGAGGCTTCGCTTATCAAGTTCCTCGAGGAAAAGGGCATCGGTAGACCGAGTACCTATACTCCCATAATCACGACTATAATCGCAAGAGGATATGTCGAGAGAGAGGGAAGGGCGCTCAAGCCCACCAATTTGGGTGAGGTCACGACCCGCATAATGATATCCGCGTTCCCGGATATAGTAAACTATGAATTTACCGCTCAGATGGAGAACGATCTCGACTCGATAGAGAACGGAAAGCAGACGATGACCGACGTGCTGGGAGATTTTTATCAGGGCTTTGAAAAGAGCCTGCTCTCGGCTGAGGAGGTCGTTGCAAAGTCGGATATTTCTCTTGAGCCGGAGCAGACCGACCTTATCTGCGAGAAGTGCGGAAGTCGCATGGTAGTAAAAGCCGGAAGATACGGAAAGTTCGCGGCTTGCCCGAACTATCCCGAGTGCAAGAACACAAAGCCTCTTGACAAGGGTGATAAGGACGAAAAGGAAAAGAAGAACACAGCCGAGGAGACCGATCAGGTCTGCGAGAAGTGCGGAGCTCCCATGCTTCGTCGCCGCGGACGTTATGGCGAGTTCCTCGCGTGCAGCAAATATCCGACCTGTAAGAATACCAAGCAGATCTTGAAGGAGCTCGGCGTGAAGTGCCCGAAGTGCGGCGCTGCCGCTGTCGTCAGATACGGCAGAAACCGCACCGTATTCTACAGCTGTGAGAGATATCCGGAGTGCGATTTCCGCTCGTGGGATCAGCCTACCGAGCAGCTTTGCCCGCAGTGCGGAAACGTGCTGTATCTGAAGAAGGGCAAGGGTCAGCTCGTCTGCCATGAGAAGGACTGCGGATACAAATGCGATGCACCGTCCGAGGTATCGAACACCGATGAAAAACAATAATATTGTCAACGTTTACGGAGCCGGACTTGCAGGCTCGGAGGCTGCGTGGCAGCTTGCACGGCGCGGAGTTAAGGTAAGACTTTACGAGATGAAGCCGTCAAAATACACTCCGGCGCATCACAGCCCGAATTTTGCGGAGCTGGTATGCTCGAATTCGCTTCGCTCGTCGCAGCTCACCAACGCCGTCGGGCTTCTTAAAGAGGAGCTTCGGCGTCTCGGCTCGCTTATAATCGAGGCGGCGGATGCGACCTCTGTCCCTGCCGGAGCCGCTCTTGCGGTGGACAGAAATACCTTCTCCGATTACGTTACGAGCAAGCTTCGCTCGCACGAGAATATCGAGATAGTCGAGTGCGAGGTCACCTCGCTTGATGAGGAAGGCATAACCGTCGTGGCGACGGGGCCGCTCACATCCGACAGCTTTTCCGAGTATCTTCGCGGATATCTCGGCTGCGAATACCTCAGCTTTTTCGATGCCGCGGCTCCCATAGTCGATGCTGCGACGATTGATATGGACAAGGCGTTCTATGCCTCACGTTATGGCAAGGGAGAGGCGTCGTATATAAACTGTCCGTTTACAAAAGAGGAGTACGATGCGTTTTACGCGGCGCTGATCTCCGCCGAGGAAGCGACGCTCAAGGACTTTGACGGGGAGCTGCAGAAGGATCTTCGCGTGTTCGAGGGCTGTATGCCGGTAGAGGTGATGGCGCGCCGTGGAGTAGATACGCTCAGATACGGCCCGATGAAGCCGGTGGGACTGCCGGTGCCGTCTACCGGAAAAGAGGCGTACGCGGTCATCCAGCTCCGCCAGGAAAATTTGTCAAAGACTATGTATAA
>CAZSUR010000023.1:0-2807 GCA_964610075.1 uncultured Lachnospiraceae bacterium | reverse complement strand
TCAGACTCATCTTACCTTCGAGGCCCAAAGGCGGGTATTCGGCATGATCCCGGGGCTTGAGTCGGCGGAGCTTTTAAGATACGGTGTCATGCATCGCAATACCTATATAAACTCGCCAAAGCTGATGAGCCGGGCGTACAACCTGAGAAGCAAGCCGGAGGTTTTCTTTGCCGGTCAGATGACCGGAGTTGAGGGCTACGTCGAGTCTACGGCATCCGGCTGGCTTGCCGGAGTGAACGCGGCGCGGCTCGCTATGGGAAAAGAAGTATTTTTGCCGGACGACACTACGATAATAGGGTCGATGGCAGGATATATAAGCAGCGAAGCGGTTGAGAATTTTCAGCCGATGAACGCAAATTTCGGATTGATAGCGCCTCTCGACCATAAGGTAAAGGGAGGAAAGGCTGCAAGGAACGAGGCGTATGCGGCTCGCTCACTTGCGAAGATTGATGAAATGAAGGAGATTTTGTTATGAAGATAATACTTGACGCGATGAGCGGTGACAACGCCCCCCTTGAAATAATAAAGGGAGCCGTCATGGCGGCTGATGAATATCCGGTCGATCTCGTGCTTGCGGGAGACGAGGAGGTCATCCGCTCGGTAGCCGAGGAAAACGGACTTGATATCAACAAGCCCAATATCAGCATCGCACAGGCTACCCAGGTGATAACCATGGAGGATTCTCCGCTGTGCGTTGTGCGCGAGAAGAACGATTCCTCGATGGCGGTGGGACTCAAGATGCTTGCCGCAGGGGAGGGAGACGTATTCGTCAGCGCCGGAAACACGGGCGCGCTTCATGCCGGATCTACCCTTATCGTCAGAAGAATCAAGGGAATAAGAAAGTCCGCAATAGCGACGATAGCGCCCTTTAAAAAGCCGATGCTGCTCATGGACAGCGGAGCTAACATAGAGCTTACGAACGAAAACTATGTCCAGTTTGCACAGATGGGCTCGATATACATGAAGAAGATATTCGGCATCGAAAATCCGGAGGTCGGACTTCTCAACATCGGCTCGGAGCGCACCAAGGGAGACAAGCAGCTTGTCGAGGTGTACAGCCTGCTTGAGGAAACGCCCGGCATCAACTTCGTCGGAAATATCGAGGGCAAGGACATCCCCTACGGCAAATGCGATGTGCTTATCACCGACGGCTTTACCGGAAATGTCGTGCTCAAGCTTATCGAGGGTATCGGCGGATTTATGCTCGGCAAGCTCAAGGATATGTTTATGAGCAACGTTGTATCCAAGCTGTCGGCTATGGCTGTAAAGAGCGGTCTTAAAAAGCTGAAAAACGATTTCGATGCGTCCGAATACGGCGGAGCTCCGCTGCTCGGTCTCTCGAGACCTGTTATAAAGGCTCACGGAAGTTCGGATGCGCGCGCGATAAAGAACGCGATACGCCAGGCTATCGGATGTGCTGAGTCGAATATGTCGTACGAGATAGCTATGAGCATAGTTCCCGAGATAATGGAGAAGAGCGCCGAGAAATCGGACGCGGAAGACTGATCATCGGTCAAGGAAAAGAGTAATTGCTATGACGGATTTTGTATCTATACCGGAGGATATGTCAAAGCTTGAGAGGACGATAGGCTATACCTTCAAAAACTCCGATTTTCTTGAGCTTGCGCTGACGCACTCCTCCTATTCAAATGAGGCGAGAGCCAAGGGAAACGAATGTGAGTGCAACGAGCGCATGGAGTTCTTGGGTGACTCGGTGCTCTCGTTCGTGGTAAGTGAATACCTCTATAAGACCTGCCCGGAGCTGCCGGAGGGAGATCTTTCTCGCATACGCTCGAATACGGTGTGCGAGAAGGCGCTTTGCGAGTTTGCGAGACGTATTAAGCTCGGAGAATATCTCAAGCTCGGCCACGGAGAGGCGAGAAATGACGGAAAAAATCGTCCGTCCATACTTGCGGATGCGTTCGAGGCTCTGCTTGCGGCTATATATCTCGACTCGGGTATCGAGTCTGTCAAGACCTTCCTTATGCCGTTTGCGGTGCCCGAGATAGAGCTGCAGCTGCGTACCGGGAAGCTGAAGGACTACAAGACCGCGCTCCAGCAGATAGTTCAGCAGGAGCACGGCGAATGCCTCAGATACATCACGGTGGCGGAGTCGGGCCCGGCTCACAAGAGAGTGTTCGAGGTTGAGGCTCATCTCAACAGCAACGTGATCGGCCGCGGAAAGGGATATTCGAAGCGCGAGGCGGAGCAATGTGCCGCAAAGGAAGCGCTTAAGCTTTTCGGAGTTGAGTGAATTTATCGGAGGACGGAGTGTTTCCGTCCTCCGAATTTGAGATTTTTTGAGTATCTTGCGGCGCGGTTGCGGCTTTGCCGTATATCACGTGTTCGTGTGATGCACCTGCGCCCGAAAGGATATAAAATGCAGAAAAAACATATAAACATACCTATTTTCATACCTCATCTCGGATGCCCGAATGACTGTGTTTTTTGTAATCAGCGCAGCATTTCGGGCAGATTGTCTTTTGATATATCGGAGGTGGAGGCGCAGATAGACGAGGCGCTTTCGACGATAGATCCGGATACGAGCGAGGTCGAGATAGCCTTTTTCGGCGGCAGCTTTACCGGGATCGACCTCGAGCTTATGATACGCTTGCTCGACATCGCTCAAAAACGGGTGGATGCAGGCTTGGTGGGGACACTCAGATGCTCCACGCGCCCGGATTATATTGATGACGAGATACTCGATATCTTATCCGGATATTCGATGAAGACCATCGAGCTCGGCATACAGAGCATTTCGGACAGGGTGCTTGCGGCATCCCGTCGCGGTCATACCTCAGGCTGCT
>CAZSUR010000022.1:0-13577 GCA_964610075.1 uncultured Lachnospiraceae bacterium | reverse complement strand
CTGTATGATGATGTGATTGTGGGAGGCAGAGGACTATATGACGGAAAGATCATTGAATGAAAACGTCGCTCCGCTTGAAGATATGGCGACAAAAAAGGCAGCCGTTAAGGAAAATATCGAAGAAATACGCAAAAATATAGCCGCGGCGAATACAGACGGACGCGAGATATCCATCGTCGCCGCCACAAAAAACGTACCGGCAGAGCTTATAAACTACGCCTGCGACGAGTGCGGCATCACCGAGATAGGTGAAAACCGGGTGCAGGAGCTGCTTGCAAAGTACCCTCTTTTAACGAAAAATATAAAGCTTCACTTTATAGGACAGCTTCAGACGAACAAGGTAAAGTATATCGTCGACAAGGTATCGCTCATACAGTCGCTTGACAGCGAACGTCTGGCAAAGGAGATCGAGCGTTGCTGCGCCAAGATCGGAAAAACGATGGACGTGCTGGTCGAGCTCAATGTCGGAAACGAGGCGCAGAAGGGCGGTGTCGGCTCGAACGAGATCGAGAGCTTCTTCGATTCTCTCGATAAATACGAGCATATAAGACCGATAGGTATCATGACGATAGCACCTCGCTGCGAGGATATTGACGAATACAGAACATTTTTTGAAGAAACTTACCGGATTTTTATTGACATTTGTGCAAAAAAACTTCATAATATAGACAAGCCTGTTCTGTCGATGGGTATGTCTTCTAACTATGCAGAGGCGGTTTCGGCGGGCTCGAATATGGTTCGTCCCGGCACTGCAATATTTGGAATTCGAAAATATTGACAAAATATTTGATTTTATTATAACTTTATGCTATAATGGTCTGTGTGTGCATATAACAGGTGTGCGCATACGGTATTATATCCGACGTTTCGCGGTATCAAAGCTGCGTTTCGGCGGCGGTACAAGCAGTACCGGATGGGATTAAAAATTATTATTAAGATATTTACGGAGGATTTGGATTATGGGAATCATGGATAGGATCAAAGGAATGGTAAACCCCGAGGAAACAGAAGACAACTACGATGATGAGTATGTCTTTGACGACGAAGGAGATTACGGCTACAGCGGCGATTTCCAGGCTCAGGGCGGACGCTCCTATCAGCAGGGACAGGGCGGTGTAAGCCTCAACTCCAGCGCTCTCGAGCTCAAGGTTGTACGTCCCGAGAGATACGACAGCATGACAGCTCAGAAGATCGCTGATCATCTTTTGAATAAGAGAACGGTCGTACTTAATCTTGAAGCAAGCAACAAGGAATCGTCCAGAAGACTTATAGATTTCTTGAGCGGAGTTGCATATTCTATCGACGGATATATCCAGAGAGTTGCAAACAACACGTTCGTTATCGTTCCCAGCAACGTTGACGTGTCGGGAGAGCAGCTTCAGGAGCAGCCTGTACAGAATAACATCAACCCCGATTTGTTCTGAGAAAAATCAATTAAAACCGGCAACCGAAGCGGAGTATATTCGTAATACGTAACGGTTGTCGGTTTTATAAAATTTTGAGGTTTAATTTTGCATAGTGCCGTTTATGTTACAGCATCGTTCATCCGACTTTCGATGGACGTATTGATACTGCTCTTTTTTATAAGGGCGGTTTTGTCGGTTTTCAAGCCGGATGAGGATAGCAGCGTTCAGATATTTCTGCATAACGTGACCGAGTTTTTCGTTTTTTCCGTCCGACGGCTGACCGAGCGCTTTGAAATAACGTCGGCACTTCCCTTTGACGCAGCCTTTTTTATAACACAAACCATACTTATCATATTCAGATCGTTCTTACCTTCGATCACCTACTAAACAAATTACTTTAAAGGAGTGATAAAAAATGCTTCCTCCTCACGAGCTGAAAACAAAGGAATTTACAAAATCCATGCGTGGGTACAACCCCGTAGAGGTTGACGAGCATCTTGATTTCATCATCGAAAAGTACACCGAGCTGTACCGCGAAAACGATGCCCTTGACAGAAAGCTGAGGGTCGCGATGTCCAAGATAGATGCATATAAAAACGAAGAGGAATCTATACGCAACGCGCTTGTAAACGCGCAGAAGGCAGGTGCCTCGATCATTGCTGAGTCGAACGAACGCGCGGACGTCATACTTCGTTCCGCAAAGACGAACTGCGACAGGATCCTGTCCGAGTTCAGTCAGAAGATAAAGCTTGAGCGTGATACGCTGAACAAGCTTCAGAACATGGTCGCAGAGTTCAAGGCACACCTCTTTGCCACCTATCAGGAGCATATCGAGGCTATCGAAAATATAAACTCGGACGTTCCTGCCGACGACGTACTGCTCGAGGATGAAAATTACTCGAGAGTGGTAGTCGGAAGAATAAAGGAGGACATCAAGTCCAACTCGGTTTCTCAAAAGGAGATATCCAAGACGGATCTCGAATACGCCGAGGACGCAGAGCTTGAGCTTGACGATATAACCATCAAAAACACCGAGCCGGAGGCTCCCATAGACGAGGCGGAGGCTATCGCATCCTTCACAAATCTCGGCGGAGCGGCACCGAGCGACGACGGCGATCTTTTTGCCGACATCGACAAGGCACTCTTCTCCGATGAGTCGAGCGATATATTCTCAGACAATGCGGATTCTCCCGTAGCGGATATTTTCTCGGACGATAATGCGGATATTCCCGAAGCCAACCTTTTCTCGGCCGACATTCCGAGCACAGCCAACGACATTTTTGCACGCGCAGAAAGCGGCATAGACGAACTGACGGTAGAGCAGCCCGAGGAGATAGCACCCAAAGCTCCTTCGAAAATGAGCGTAAAGGATGCCATACTTAATCTCAACAGATCCATAAACGGCGACACGGTCGAGGAGGATACGCCGGACGAGCCGATCTCGCCCGAGCCTGCAACCTTCGATGACAGCGAGATGTCGGACGAGGAGCTTTTCAAGCTGCTCAAGGAAACACTCGACTCCTCCGAGGAGCCGGAGCCCAAAAAGGGCAAAAAAAGCAAAAAATCTAAGGATGCGCTCTCTGTAACGGATGAGTTCAACATCGTTTTCCCGGATAACGACAATCCGGTCGATTAACAAT
The DNA here is from genome assembly GCA_964610075.1 of uncultured Lachnospiraceae bacterium. GTDB lineage: Bacteria > Bacillota > Clostridia > Oscillospirales > CAG-272 > CAZSUR01. Next base: position 10,531 of record CAZSUR010000022.1, on the reverse strand, counting down.
TAAAGGAGTTATCATATATTATGGCGCAGGATTATACTCAGACACTTAATCTTCCTAAAACCGACTTTTCGATGCGCGCAAATCTTCCGCAGAAGGAGCCGGAGCTTTTAAAGGAATGGCAGGATAAGGATATATACCACCAGCTTTTGAAAAAGAACGAGGGCAAGCCCCTCTTTGTTCTGCATGACGGCCCTCCCTTCTCTAACGGAAACATCCACATGGGTCATGCGCTTAACAAGATCTTAAAGGATATAATAAACAAATATAAAGCTATGTCGGGATACAAGGTGCCCTATATTCCCGGCTGGGACAACCACGGTATGCCTATCGAGAGCGCCATAACCAAGAAAAATAAGCTTGACCGCAAGAAGATGTCGATAACCGAGTTCCGTGACGCATGCCACAAGTTCGCACAGGATTTTGTTGACAAGCAGCGCGATCAGTTTATCCGCCTCGGCGTGCTTGCGGATTGGGAAAATCCCTATCTCACCATGACACCCGAATTCGAAGCCGAAGAGGTAAAGGTATTCGGCGAGATGTTCAAGAAGGGCTATATCTACAAGGGACTCAAGCCCGTATATTGGTGTCCGCACGACGAGACCGCTCTTGCAGAGGCAGAGATCGAGTATCAGGAGGACAAGTGCACCTCTATCTACGTTAAATTCAAGGTGACCGACGACAAGGGCAAGCTCTCCGAGCATTGCGATCTCGACAACACCTACTTTATAATATGGACAACGACCACCTGGACCCTCCCCGGCAACCTTGCGATAGCGCTTCATCCCAGAGACAGCTATGCTTTGGTAAAAGCAGCAAACGGCGAGTGCTACATCGTAGCCGAGGCTCTGGCAGACGCAACGATGAAGGCGGGCGGAATCGAGGAATACGAGATCGTGACGACAATGCGCGGCTCAGAATTCGAGTTCATGAGTGCAAAGCACCCCTTCCTCGATCGTGAGAGCGTTGTTGTCAACGCCGAGTACGTCACAATGGACAGCGGTACCGGATGCGTCCACACAGCTCCCGGATTCGGAGCGGATGACTACGTTACCTGCAAGAGATACAACATCGACATCATCGTTCCGGTCGATGACAGAGGCTACCAAACCGAGGATGCCGGAAAGTTTGCCGGAATGTACTACGAGGAATCGAACAAGGCTATACTTGAAGATCTCACTCAAACCGGTGCTCTCTTTGCATCCGAGGAGATAACCCATACCTATCCGCATTGCTGGAGATGCAAGCACCCCATCATCTTCCGTGCAACACCGCAATGGTTCTGCTCTGTCGAGTCCTTTAAGGACGAGGCTGTGAAGGCTTGCGAGAATGTAAACTGGATGCCTGCATGGGGCGGCGAGCGGATCACCCAGATGGTACGCGACCGCGCCGATTGGTGTATATCGCGTCAGCGCCATTGGGGGCTTCCGATACCCGTATTCTACTGCTCCGACTGCAAAAAGCCGGTATGCAACGACAAAACGATAGCCAGAATATCGGAGATCTTCTCCGAGCTCGGCTCGAACGCTTGGTACGACAAGGACGTAAACGAGCTTCTGCCTGAGGGCTTTGTCTGCCCGCATTGCGGAGGCGTTCACTTCACAAAGGAGACCGATACGCTTGACGGTTGGTTCGACTCCGGATCAACTCACTTCCGCACGCTCGCATCCAATCCGGATATGAAATGGCCTGCTGACCTCTATCTCGAGGGCGCTGACCAGTATCGCGGATGGTTCCAGTCCTCCCTGCTCACCTCGGTCGGCTCCGGCAAGGGAGCTGCTCCCTACGAGAACGTGCTCACGCACGGATGGGTCGTTGACGGCGAGGGCAAGGCGATGCATAAATCTCTCGGAAACGCAATAGCGACCGAGGACGTTATAAAGAAGTACGGAGCCGATATACTCCGACTTTGGGTAGCATCGAGCGACTATCGCGTAGACGTGCGAGTATCCGACGAGATATTCAAACAGCTCTGCGATGCTTACCGAAAGATAAGAAACACCTCGAGAATTATACTCGCAAATCTCGGAACTCCCGAGACCGATTTCGATCCGAATCGCGATATGGTCGAGGTAGACAAGCTCGAGAACGTCGACAAGTGGCTGCTTTCGAGACTCAACACCCTTGTTGATAACGTAAACAAGGCTTATAACAGATACGAATTCCACATCATATATCACGAGATCGCAAACTTCTGCACGACCGATCTCTCCAAGCTTTACGTTGACATTGCAAAAGACAGACTTTACGTCGAGGCTAAGGATTCGCTCACACGCAGAAGCGCACAGACGACTCTGTATATTACCTTAAATTCGCTTACAAGACTGCTGGCGCCGGTGCTCGCATTCACCTCCGAGGAAATATGGAGCGCTATGCCTCACACCTCAAGCGACAACACGGCAAGCGTAGTATTAAACGATATGCCTCTCCCCACCGACAGCTTTAGCTTCCCCGAGATCGAGGCTCGCTATGAAAAGCTGTTTGAGCTGAGAGACACCGTAATGAAGGCACTTGAGGAAGCAAGAGCGGAAAAACGCATTGGAAAATCGCTTGATGCAAAGGTTGTAATCACCGCATCGAACGACGAGGAGCTTGAGCTTATGAACAGCTTCGACTGCGAGCTTGCAGACCTCTTTATAGTATCCTCCGCCGAGCTTAGCGACACCACCGCAGCCGAGCTTTCGGTCGATGTATCCCCTGCCGACGGCTACAAGTGCACACGTTGCTGGAAGATCACCGAGGATGCCGAAAAGACAGAGGACGGCGAGTACATCTGCCGCCGCTGCAAGGCTATACTTGAAGCGTAATGACCATATTTGTATTTACACTGATATCGGTAGCGGTAATCGCACTCGATCAGCTTTCAAAGGCTGCTGCATCCGCATGGCTTAAGCCAATTACGTCCTTTCATCTGTGGGACGGTGTGTTTCACCTCACCTACGTTGAAAACAGAGGCGCTGCGTTCGGAATATTAAAGGATCAGCGCTGGATATTCATAGTGCTTTCTATCGTTGCCATGCTCGTGATAGCTGCATACGTTATACTGAAAAGAAAAGAGCTCCATCCGCTCCTTCTTATCGCCCTCTCCTTCCTTTTCGGAGGCGGGATCGGAAATATGATAGACCGGATAGCCTACGGCTACGTGGTGGACTTCTTGGATTTTACGCTGATTGACTTTGCCGTGTTTAACGTAGCAGACACTTTCGTGTGTGTGGGTGCCGGGCTTCTGATCTTGTATATACTCCTGCACGAGAGCGGTGCAAGCAAAAAATCCGATGGTAAGGGACATTGATAATGATTGATGCCGAAACTGAAGGAAAAAGATTAGACGTATACGTGGCGGAACGCAGTAATATTACGCGTTCCGCCTCTCAAAAGTTAATAGAGCGAGGAGCCGTTACCGTAAACGGTGAATCCTTACCCAAAAACTATAAGCTTCGCTTGGGCGACACGGTCGATATATGCGTACCTGAGCCGGAGCCGACGCAGATCGTCCCGCAGGACATCCCTCTCGACGTCGTGTACGAGGACGACTATCTTATAGTGATAAACAAGCCGAAGGGCATGGTGGTACACCCCGCCCCGGGAAATCCGGACAAAACTCTGGTAAACGCGCTTCTTCATCATTGCAAGGGCTCGCTTTCCGGAATAAACGGAGTGATCCGTCCGGGTATCGTGCACCGAATAGACAAGGACACAAGCGGACTGCTTGTCGCTGCAAAATGCGATGCAGCGCATGAATCGCTCGCCTCGCAGATAGCTTCGCACACCTTCGACCGCTTCTATCACGCCATAGTGATAGGCAGCTTCAAGGAGCAGGTCGGCACGATATCAAAGCCTATCGGTCGTCATCCGGTCAAGCGCAAGCAGATGGCTGTCGTAGCCGGAGGCAAGCCGGCGACAACCCACTACGAGGTACTCGATGAATGGCCCGGATATTCGCACATCAGGCTAAAGCTTGAAACAGGAAGAACGCATCAGATAAGGGTGCATATGTCCTCGTTTGGACATCCCATATTCGGGGACACCGTATACGGCGGAGGCAAAACTCGCGCTGAGAAGCAATGCGCCTCCCTCTGCGAGGGACAATGCCTTCACGCAAAAACGATATCCTTCATACACCCGATAAGCGGAGAATATATGGAGTTCACAAGCGAGCTCCCCGATTATTTCCGCGAGGTGATAGCGAGGATCAAAAAATAACGGCTCATATCGGAGAAAAATATATGTTTTCACGCAACGATTCGGATATTTTGATACTATCCGACCTTGACGGTACCCTTTTCAACTCAAAGGTACGGGTACCCGAGAGAAATATAAAGGTGATTTCGGAGTGGGTAGCGGACGGTGGAATGTTTTCCTTTCTTTCAGGCAGAACTCCGCCTGAGGTACGTCGCCTCATACCCGAAAACGCCGAAATTTCAAGCTACATGTCGGTTGTGATGAACGGCGCTTGCCTATACGACTTCAAAACGTCGGAAAGCAGGTCTATCGTCTCTTTTCCAGCAGAAAAGAAGTACAGAGAATACATCGACGCGATGAGAGAGCGCCATCCGGTGACCTATTGCGGCGTTACAGCCTCGGATTTTGAAACCTATTCAAACAAGCAATCCGCCGATATCGCTGCAAGCGATTGGTGCCAGATATCATACGTGAGCGAGCCGGACGATATAACCGAGGCTGACTTCGACTACGCACGCGAGTATTTCGGTGACGCTTTCCAGATAGAGTTCGTCCCCGGAAGCCTGCGGATAGCAGCTATCGGCGCCGACAAGGGCTCGGGCATCATGCGGCTACGCCGTATACACCGGGATACGACGGGACGTGAGCTGTTTATCTATGCGATAGGGGATCACTCGAACGATCTTCCTGCAGCGGAGGTGGCCGACGTGTTCGTATGCCCCGATAATGCAATAAACTTAGTAAAGGAACGCTCGGCCAAGGTTTTGTGCTCCTGCAACGACAGCTGTGTTGCCGAGCTTATCGAATTAATCAGAGAAGGAAAAATCTAAGCAATGAAAAACAACGACAGAATTCTTATTTTATCAGATCTTGACGGTACATATCTCGACGATTCCTCGAAAGCAGTAAAGCGAAATACCGACGCCGCAAAGGAATGGGTCGCACGCGGAGGAATGTTCTCCTTTCTTTCGGGCAGACGAGCAGCGGAGATACCCGACCTTATTCCCGAGTGCAGAGAGCTTGCTAACGTTCCTGCGGTCGTGCTCAACGGAACCGCTCTTTACGACTATTCATCAAATTCGATAATCGAGCTCAACACCTTTGATGCAACCGAGGTAAGAAAGGATATCGAAAGAATACAGAAAAAGTACGCCGAGGTCGGAATTGATACATATATCGCATACGACGAGCTTGAAATGTCAAACGACGTAAACGATACTCCGTCCGACAATTGGTGTCAGGTCATGATGGGCGGCAACCCCGAGGCTATCGACACCGAGATAGACGAGATAATGAATAAATATTCCGACTCCCTTTTTGTCGAGTATTACAAGGGAGATTACTTCCGCATCGTAAGTAAAAAAGCGTCCAAGGGCAACGGAATAAACAGCATCCGCGAATACTGCCGCCGCCTCGGCTTTGACGTGACGGTATATGCGATAGGCGATCACGAGAATGACCGCTCGGTCGTTGACTCCGCCGACATATTCACCTGCCCCGCAAATGCGATAGACTCGATAAAGGCATCGAGCAAGCAGATATTCTGCTCGAACAACGAGGGCTGCGTTGCGGATCTCATCGAATATGTAATTAAAAACTCTTAAAGCCATATCGGAGCCGAGATATGAAACGCTACGACGATATACTTGTGATAAGCGATCTTGACGGGACCCTTTTCAACTCACACGGTCAGCTTGTCGCCAGAAACACGGAGGCTATACGCCGCTTCACCGATATGGGCGGAATGTTCAGCATCGCCACCGGAAGAATGCACACCGAGTTTTCGAATCTGGTACACGGCGCAGAAGAGCTTATAAACGCTCCGGTCATATCCTGCAACGGCGTTGCCGTGTACGATTTCAAGGAAGGTCGCATACTTTATCAATACGAGATCGACGGAAGCGTCGCACGAGCCGCTATTGCCGATATGCAGAAGCATTTCAGCTTCGGGCTCACCGTATACGTCTCGGACAGCTATACCGGGCATCGCTTCAGAGATCGCCCGATAGATCTTGACGAGATAGACAGCGATATTTGGCGCAAGATAATACTCTATTCGGACGATGCCGAGGAGTGTGCCGAGATGGTGCGGTATGCAAAAGAGCAATACTCCGACATATTCGACTGCAATATGTCCTGCCCGGTATTTGTCGAGCTGCTGCCGAAGGGCTCCGGAAAAGGAACGATGATAAACAAGCTGCGCGAGATTTACAGCGAAAGAGGACGCAGCATAAAGATATACGCGATAGGCGATTATGACAACGACCTATCCATGCTGCGCGCGGCGGATGTTGCCGCCTGCCCATCTAACGCGATAGCATCGGTCAAGGAGATTTGCGACTACATCCTCTGCTCGAACAACGAGGGATGCGTCGCCGAGCTTATCGACGTAGCCACAAACAGCTTTTCATAAACGAAAGTCATTGATATTTCACCGCTTATGATAATTAAGAGAGGTATCGGTCAGAAAATGAGTTGCAAGCATTTCAAAAACGTGAATATATACAATCTCGAGCAGCGTCGCTTCTTTTTGGGCTCGATAAATATTTGCGGAGAGCTTATAACAGATTTCGAGGAGATGGCGGGCGCCGTGGATCTCGACGGAGCTTTCCTTATACCCGGAATTATAGATCAGCACTCGCACGGACGCGGAGGCTTTGATTTCAACTCCGCATCATCCGACGAAATGCTTCGTATGCGCGAGCTTTATCTTAAAGCCGGCACCTCCACCGTCATCCCCACCCTCGCATCCGCTCCCTTTGATGAGCTTATATCATCGATCGAAAAGATAAAGGCGACCGGCTTTGACGGAGTGCATCTCGAGGGAAGATATTTAAACCCCACGAAACGCGGAGCGCACTCGCCCGAGCTTATAGCACCGCTTGATACCAACGAGATAAACGTGCTGCTCGACCATGCCGAGCCTATACGTATGCATATATCGGCGGCGTTCGAGCAGGAGAACGGACGAGAGTTTGCACGTGCGGCAAGAGAGCGCGGAGCTACCCTCTCGCTTGGCCACAGCAACGCCACCTTTGACGAGGCGATGGAGACGCTCGATTTCGGAGTATCCTCCTTTACGCACCTCTTTAACGCGATGCGACCGTTCACACACAGAGAGCCGGGAACCGCCGGAGCCGGACTATTGAGCTCGGCGTACGTTGAGCTTATATGCGACGGCTTCCATCTGCATCCCGAGACCGTACGACTCGTTCAAAAGACGAAGCCGCTTGACGAGATAATCCTCATATCCGACTCGATGTCGGCAACGGGATGCGAGGACGGCGAGTATTCGATCGCCGGTATGCCGGTGCATGTACGCGGAGGACGCGCGCTCGGTGACGACGGAACGATAATGGGAAGCACCCTAAATCTGTTCGACGGTCTTTTCAACTTCATGAAATTCTGTAATATAACGCTTGAGGAAGCACTTCCCTGCGTCACCGCAAATCCGGCAAGGCTGCTTTCGATAGACCGCTTTACGGGAGATATCGCCTCCGGCAAGCGTGCGGATCTGTGTATCCTCGCCCCCGACAAGCGTACCCTCCTTGCGGTAGCAAGCAGGGGTAAATTTGTGACTACCGAAGCTTTAAACAATATATCAATAAAGGAGTATCTGGAAAATGAAGGATAAGTTTTATATCACAACAGCCATAGCCTATGCCTCGCGCAAGCCTCATATAGGCAACGTTTACGAGGCTATCATGACCGACTCTATCGCAAGATACAAGCGTCAGCTCGGCTTTGACGTATACTTTCTTACAGGTACCGACGAACACGGTCAGAAGATAGAAAACTTAGCTAACGAAAAAGGCATCGAGCCGCAGGCATATGTTGACTCGGTAGCCGGCGAAATAAAGGGAATCTGGGATCTGATGAATATAAGCTACACCAAATTCATCCGCACCACCGACTCCTATCACGAGCGCGCCGTACAGAACATTTTCAAAAAGCTCTATGACCGCGGAGATATCTACAAGAGCGAGTACGAGGGCTGGTACTGCGAGCCGTGTGAATCCTTCTTCACAGAAACTCAGGTCACCGACGGCAAGTGCCCCGATTGCGGCAGCCCCGTAAAGCGCACGAAGGAAGAAGCATACTTCTTCAAGATGAGCGCATACGGCGACAGACTGATCAAGTATATCGAAGATCACCCCGACTTCATCACTCCCGAGTCGCGTAAGCGCGAGATGATAAACAACTTCTTAAAGCCCGGGCTCCAAGATCTGTGCGTATCGCGCACCTCCTTTAAATGGGGAGTTCCGGTCACCTTTGACGATAAGCACGTTATATACGTATGGATAGACGCACTCTCCAACTATATCACCGCTCTCGGCTACGACACCGACGAGCAGGGCGAGGATTTCAAGAAATACTGGCCGGCTGACGTTCACGTTATCGGCAAGGATATAATGAGATTCCACTCTATATATTGGTCGATAATACTCATGGCGCTCGATCTTCCTCTGCCGAAGACGATATTCGGACATCCTTGGCTCAACTTCGGCACCGATAAGATGAGCAAATCCAAAGGAAACGTTATATATGCCGACAAGCTTGCCGAAAAGATAGGCGTTGACGGCGTCAGATACTATTCGCTGGCTGAAATGCCCTATGCTCAGGACGGAAGCATAACCTATGAATCGGTAGTTGCAAGATACAACAGCGATCTCGCAAACAACCTCGGAAATCTGGTAAACAGAACCGCCGTCATGACAAAGAAGTATTTCGGCGGAGTTATCCCCTCCCCCGATGCTCCCGATGCGCTCGACGACGAGCTGAAGGCGGCGTGCGAGAAGGCGGTAGCCGAGCGCAACCGTCTGATGGACGATTTCCATATCGCCGATGCGCTTGAAAGCGTATTCGCGCTCTTCAGACGCGCAAACAAATACATCGACGAGACCGAGCCGTGGGTGCTCGCAAAGGATCCGGAGTCAAAGGCAAGACTCGGCACGGTGCTCTACAACCTTTTGGCAGCTATACGTGTCGGAGCTGTACTGCTCTATCCGTTTATGCCCGATACCTCGGACAGCATACTTTCACAGCTCTCGTCGGAGGACAGATCCTACGACTTCGATGCACTTGCATCCGGAGTTGAGATAGCCGAGCCGAAGGTGCTCTTTGCCCGCCTTGACGAAAAGGCGGCAATAGAGGAGCTTATTAAAGCAGCCGAGCAGGATGCTCCCGCAAAGGTAGAAAAACCGGAGCCGATGCCCGAGATAAACATTGAAGCGTTCATGGCAAACGAGCTTCGCACCGCGCAGATAATCGACTGCGAGCCGGTACCGAAGGCAAAGAAGCTTCTGAAGATACAGCTCGACCTCGGATATGAAAAGCGCCAGGTCGTATCCGGAATCGCCGAATACTACACCCCCGATAAGCTGATCGGCAAGAAGGTCATCGTTGTCGCAAACCTCAAGCCCGTAACACTTCGCGGAGTTGAAAGCAACGGCATGATCCTCGCCTCCTCCTCCGAGGACGGCGGAGATGTTCGCGTGGTATTCCTTTCCGACGATACTCCTCTCGGAGAGCGTGTGCGCTGATGGCTCGAATCATCGACTCTCACGCGCACTATGACGATGCGAGATTTGACTCCGAGATCATCCGTGACGATATAATCGCCGAGCTTGAAGCTTCGGGCGAGATATGCGGAAGAGTCAACGCAGGAACGAATCTCGAAACGTCAAAAAGGTCGATAGCTCTGAGCGAGCGCTACCCTTTCTTCTACGCTACCGTGGGTATACACCCCCACGATGCGGAGGAGCTATCGCCATCGGACGAGGAAACGGTAATAGACGAGCTTAAAGCTCTCGCCGCGCACCGGAAGGTAGTGGCTATCGGAGAGATAGGTCTTGATTTTCACTACGATGAAGCAGACACCGAGCGGCAGACGTTTTGGTTTCATCGTCAGATGGAGCTGGCTCGCGAGCTCTCGCTCCCGGTCGTCATACACGACCGCGAGGCTCACGGCGCGGTAATGGATATAATAAGAAGCTATCCCGAGGTAAAGGGGATACTTCACAGCTTCAGCGGAAGCCGCGAAACGGCGGCGGAGCTGATACGCATGGGATGGTATATCTCCTTTTCGGGAGTTATCACCTTCAAGAACGCGCAGAGAGCAGCAGAGGTGGTAAAAAGCATACCGCTTGATCGCCTGCTTATCGAAACCGACTGCCCGTATCTTGCCCCCCACCCGATGCGTGGCAAATGCAATCATTCCGGTTATCTTCGATACACCGCCGCAAAGGCAGCGGAGCTGCTCGGCGTAAGCAATGACGAGCTATGCGCGCAAACGGTGTCCAACGCCTGCACCGTCTATAACATAACGGATATAAAAGCCTGAATAAGTCGG